>SIAT01000096.1 GCA_009691645.1 Pedosphaera sp.
CGATTCTCCTCCAACAGGGAAAACACGAGATCGCCCAGAAAATCATGGAGCGCTTTGACAGCTCCGATCTCCTGGCAATGGCACCAGTGTGGGGCGACAAGGTGCGTGCATTGAATGAAAAGATCGCGGACAAACTCAGCTCCTCCCTTCTGGTGATCGCGGACAAAGGCGCGAGCGACTATCAAATCGTTCTGCCAGACACCTACCCGACACCTCCGATTGGAGCGGATATGCAGCAGGTGGCTCGCTTGC
This sequence comes from Pedosphaera sp., assembly GCA_009691645.1. Taxonomy (GTDB): domain Bacteria; phylum Verrucomicrobiota; class Verrucomicrobiia; order Limisphaerales; family SIAT01; genus SIAT01. Next base: position 253 of record SIAT01000096.1, read on the forward strand.
TACAGACTGCTTTCAAAGCCAACGGCGCGGAGCTCGCAGTCGTGACCGAAACCGCCCGCGACAAAACCAAACCCGCCATCTATCTCGGGGCTACGGCCTTTGCGCGCAGTCACGGAGTTGATTGCAAAGGTTGGAGCTATGTCCACAAGGCGGTGGGACGCGACCTCATCGTCGCGGGCCGTGATGAACCCGCGCCAGCCGTCGTCGCGCTGCATTCCCACGGCGGCTACTACAGGTGGGGTCGCGAGCGCGAGGTCGCGACGAGCGACGCGATTCATCCGACGCTCAAACAAATGCGCGAGGTCGGCGCCGGCGGCAAGGCCTATGGCATCGAGATGGTGCGGCGCGGCTACATCGTGATCTGCATCGACATGTTTTACTGGGGCGAGCGCCGCGTGGTGCTCGACGATGATCTGCCGGAGTGGAAAGCACGGTCGCTCACGTTCAGCGATGAGCAATTGAAGGCCTATCACGACCGCTGCAACCGCGATGAGGAAATCATAGCGAAGACCCTGTATTGCGCCGGCGTGAGTTGGGCGGGAATCATCGCATGGGATGATATCCGCACCGTGGACTACCTCATCACGCGGCCTGATGTGGACCCGAATCGCATCGCGTGTGTCGGCTCAAGTGTCGGCGGCCTGCGCAGTTCCTATCTCGCCGCGTTGGATAATCGCATCAAGGCAGCCGTCGTGAGCAGTTGGATGTGCTCATTCCCCAATCAGCTCGCGGCTCACATCCGCGGCATCGGCTTCACCAAGATCATCCCCGGCATCTATCACCACATGGATCATCCCGACATCGCCTCGCTCGCGATGCCGAAGCCGCTCATGGTCATCAACGGCTCGCAAGACCGCCTCTTCGAAGTCGCCGGTGTCGACGCCTCTCACAAAAGATCGCCCAGTGCTACGCCAAAGCCGGCGTGCCCGAGCGCTTCAAGAGCATCATCGAAGACGCCCCGCACCAATTCAACGCCGAGCGCCAGGCGGATGCGTGGGCGTGCTTTGAGAAGTGGGTTTAATAGGTTCCAAAAATGAAAATCAGCATGAGCCCGATTCAAACCATCGATGAACTTGAAGACGAACTGAGCCGCCCAACCCAAGGCGTGCTGGACACCCTGCGCACGCTCGATGGCGATGTGATGGTGCTCGGCGCTGGCGGCAAGATGGGGCCGACGCTGGCGCGGATGGTGCGACGGGGCTTGGATGCGGTCGGGCAGCAGCAGCGGCGGGTGATCGCGGTGTCTCGGTTTTCTTCGCCGAGCGCGGTGCAGTCGCTTCAGCGGCATGGCGTGGAGACCATCTCGTGTGACCTGACGGATCGTGCGGCTGTGGCTGCGCTGCCGGAAGTGCTGAATGTGATCTTCATGGCGGGACAAAAGTTTGGCACCAGTGAGGCGCCGGAGCTGACTTGGGTGATGAACACGCTCGTGCCAGCCATCGTGGCGGAGCGGTTTGCGAAGTCGCGGATCGTGGTGTTTTCGACGGGCTGCGTTTATCCGCTGGTGCCTGCGAATGGGCCGGGCTCGCGTGAAGACGATGTGCTAGGACCGCCCGGCGAGTATGCCAACTCCTGCGTGGGACGTGAGCGGGTGTTCACCCATTTTGCGAAGCAGCATGGCACACGCGCGCTGATGTTCCGACTCTGCTACGCCATCGACCTGCGCTACGGCGTGCTCTGCGATGTGGCGCAAAAGGTGGCGCAAGGACTGCCGGTGGATGTGACGATGGGCGCGGCGAATGTGATCTGGCAGGGCGATGCAAATGCGCGGGCGATTCAATGCCTCGCGCACACGGCATCACCGCCGCTCGCATTGAATGTCACGGGCATCGAGCGCGTGTCGATTCGCTGGCTGGCGCAGCGCTTTGGTGAGTTGCTGGAGCGCGAACCGATCATCACTGGCAGGGAAAGCGAGACCGCGTGGCTGTGGGATGCGGCGCGCTCGTATGAACTGTTCGGCTCGCCAACGGTGACGCTGGAGGAGATGATCGAGGCCACCGCTCAATGGCAGCGAAAGGGCGGCGCGACACTGGGGAAACCCACACACTTTGAGACCACCGATGGACGCTTTTGATTTTCGCCAACAACTGCACCGCGGCATTGCGATCCCCGCGCACCCACTCGCGCTTACGTCGTCGCGCAAGCTGGATGAACGCCGTCAACGCGCACTGACGCGCTACTACATCGCCGCTGGCGTGGGTGGGTTGGCTGTGGGTGTTCACACCACGCAGTTCGCGATTCGCGATGCGAAAGTCGGTCTTTTCAAACCGGTGCTGGAACTCGCTGCCGAGGAGATGAAAATGGCTGCGGCTTTAGCCGCATCAGATTCGGCTAAAGCCGAAACCACATCGTCGCTGGTGCGCATCGCGGGTGTGTGCGGCGATACGAAGCAAGCCATCGCTGAGGCGACGCTCATTCGTGAACTCGGCTACCACGCGGCCTTGTTGAGTCTCGGTACGATGCGTGATGCCGATGAGGATGCGTTGATCGCGCATTGCCGCGTGGTGGCGGAGGTCATTCCCGTGATTGGCTTTTATCTTCAGCCTAGTGTCGGGGGGCGTGTGCTGCCGCATTCTTTTTGGCGTCGCTTTGCGGAGATCGAAAACATCGTCGCGATCAAGATCGCGCCCTTCAACCGCTACCAGACGCTCGATGTCGTGCGTGCGGTCATCGAAGCCGGACGCGATGACATCGCGCTCTACACCGGCAACGACGACAACATTGTTGCCGACTTCCTCACGCCATTCCGCATCGCGGGGAAAGAGCGCCGCATCGTCGGTGGACTGCTCGGTCATTGGTCCGTGTGGACGAAACGTGCGGTCGAGTTGCTGGAACGCTGCCGCAATGCCGATGCCACGCCGGACCTGCTGCGCCTCGGCGTGGAAGTCACCGACAGCAACGCCGCCTTCTTCGATGCGGCGAATGCCTTCGGCGGCTGCATCGCAGGTTTGCACGAAGTGCTACGCCGCCAGGGCCTGCTCGAAGGCCTGTGGTGCCTCGATGAGCATGAAACACTCAGCCCAGGACAACTTGCCGAGATTGACCGCGTCTATCACGCCTACCCGCATCTCCACGACGACGACTTCGTCACCGTTCATCGCGATGAATGGCTGAAACCCTGACGTCGTCACTCCAACTCGAACATGAAACTCGCAATTGTCTTTTTCGATCTCCTCCTCACCAGCAGCGCCACACGAGCGGAACCTGCGCACCTGGTGGCAGGACCACGACCTCAAAGGCGGCCCCGTGCTGGAGGTGAAGGACGCGCCCGAAAGCCCGCCCGGAACGACCGGCCTGCAAGTGCGGATCAAAATGGACGAACTGCTCGCCGGCTTTCGCCCCGGAGCCATCATTCGCCTGCGGCCCAATGGCTTCCCGAGAGTGAAGCTGCCGCCCGAGGAACGGGTGAAAGGCCTCGACGACCGGTGAGCGATTCCGATCGCACCCTGTCGCATCAGAGACCCAACCCTGTTGCATCGAAGGCGGCCTCTGGCGTTTTTTGAGCACCTACCTCGACGTGCTCTTGATTACCCGATTACTATGAAACGCAGCACCTTTCTCAAAAGCGCCGTCCTCGCCGGTGCAGGACTTAACGCCGGATGCGGTCGCAAGAGATGCGAGCCGTCATCACCGGTGGACGCTTTCGACTTTCAGGCCAACACCGCCAACCGACTTAGCGTGGCGATGGAAAAAGGGGAAACCAGCTCGGTGATCCTGGCGAAACAGGCTCTCAAGCGCATCGAAGCCCTCGAACGGCAGGGACCCAAACTTCGGGCCGTGATCGCGACAAATCCGAAGGCATTGGAAGAAGCCGCGGAGGCCGAACGCGTGCTGCGGCAGGGCAAATTTCCGAATCCCATCTTCGGCCTGCCGGTGTTGGTGAAAGACAATCTCGACACGGCCGGCATGCCCACCACGGCGGGCTCGCTGGCCTTGGAAGGTTCGATCTCGCTGCGCGACTCCTTCGTGGTCGGTCGATTGAAAGAGGCTGGTCTCGTTTTAATCGGCAAAACCAACCTCAGCGAGTGGGCCAACTTTCGCGGACAACGCTCCATCAGCGGCTGGAGCGGTCTCGGCGGGCAGACGCTCAATCCGCATTGCCTTGATCGCAGTCCGTCCGAGTCCAGCTCCGGCTCCGCTGCGGCGGTGGCGGCGGGTTACGTGCCATTCGCCGTCGGCACAGAAACCAACGGCTCCATCGTGACGCCAGCTTCCGCCTGCGGCATCGTCGGCATCAAGCCCACGGTCGGCGTCGTGAGCCGCACGGGCATCATTCCCATTTCCTCCAGCCAGGACACTGCTGGACCCATGGCGCGCACTGTTGCCGACGCCGCTGCGCTCCTGGCGATGATGATGGGAATCGACGAAAACGATCCCGCGACCGGGCGCCAGCGTGGCCGCACCGATTCACACCGCGACGCGCTGCTCTCCCAGAAGCCTCGGCTTGGCGCGAAACTGGGCATCGCGCGAGAGTTCTTCCGCATGCATCCGCTGGTGGATCCGGTCTTTGAAAAAGCCATCGCCTCCCTGCGCGAGATGGGCGCGGAGCTGGTCGATCCCATCGCGCTGCCGCCGACCTCTGCACTGAGCCGCGCTGACTCGATGGTGATGATTTACGAATACAAAGCCGGCCTGAACGCGTACTTCGCCAGCCTCGGCCCTGATGCGCGGATCAAGTCGATCACCGACCTCATCGCCTTCAACGAGCGTGAAGCCGCGCGCGAGTTGTGGCCCTTCGGCCAGGAGCGGCTGATCGAGGCCGCTGGCAAAGGACCGCTCACCGATCCCGACTATCTTGCTGCCAAGGAGCAATGCCGCGTCTGGTCCGAGAAGATCAGCGCCGTGATGGATGAGCACCAACTGGACGCCATCGTCGCGCCGAGCAATGGTCCGTCGGCCACGCTCGATCCGATCTATGGTGATCGCGGCATGGGCGACTGCTCCACCTACGCTGCCGTGGCCGGCCTGCCGCACATCACCGTGCCCTGCGGCGATGTGTTCGGCATGCCGGTAGGGTTGTCCTTTTTCGGTCGCGCCTGGAGCGAGCCGCTGTTGGTGGAGATCGCCCTCGCCTTCGAAGAAAAAACCCACGCCCTGCGCACGCCGCAGTCTCTCAGCATGGTGAGCATTCCGGGCTGAACGGCGCGACCACCGGCTCCAAGTGCAAAAAAGCAAACAAACTCTCAACCTATGAAGCTCGCATTTATCGGACTCAAAGGACATGTCGGCACCGTGCTGGCGGGGGCGAAGTTGCTGGGTGATGTCGAAGTCGTGGCGGTGGCGGAGGAGGATGCGGCGTTGATGGCTTCTTTGGTGAAGAAGGACGCGTTGCTGGCGAAGGCGCAGACTTACGAGCAGTGGTGGCATCTGGTGGAGCACACGATGATGGATGTGTGCTGCGTGGCGGGGGAGAGCGGCGGGCGTGTGGAGCAGTTGCTGGCGTTGATGGAGCGCGGGGTGCATATCGTTTCGGAAAAGCCGCTGGTGACGACGCTGGTGAATCTGGAGCGGCTGCGCACGGCGTTCGCGAAGTCGAAGTCGCAGCTCACGATGCTGTTGGAGCTGCGGCATCAGCCGAAGAATGCGCGGGTGCGCGAGATTATTCAGCGCGGGGACATCGGCGAGGTGTGTCAGGTGACGACGCAGAAGTCTTACAAGTGGGGCGAGCGGGAGGAGTGGTTCAAAAGCAGGGCGCGATTCGGCGGCACGATTCCCTACATCGGCATTCATTCGCTGGACACGATCCGCTGGGTCACGGGGCTCGATTTCATTCATCTCGCGGCGATTCATGGCAAAATCGGACGGCCCGAGATGGGCGAGACGGAATGCCATGCGTCGGTGCTCGGGGAGTTGTCGAATGGTGCGTCAGTCACGGCACGCATCGACTATCTGAGGCCTGCGAAAGCGGCGACTCACAGCGATGACCGACTGCGCGTGATCGGCACGAAAGGCGTCGTCGAGGTGAACGAAGGCGACGAGACAATCTCGCTCATCACAGCCGACAAGACGGAGCGCATTGCCTTTGGCGAGACGGAGAATCTGTTTGTCGAGTTCGTGAAGTTCCTGCGCGGTGGCGCGGTGCCGCGCATCACGGCGGATGATTGTTTCCGCAGCAACGAGATCGCATTGCGGGCGCGTGAGGCGGCGGATGAAACGAAAATGATCGCGCTGCCGCCGATGCGTCCGGTGCGTCCGGTGCGCGGTCTGAAGTAATGCGCCCGATTTCTCTCACCTATCCGATTCCATGAAACGACTTCTTCCATGAAACGACTTCCACCCCGGACATTTCTTCTCCTCGTCGCCGCATTTTTTCACTCCGGCATCTCCGCGTTCGCCGCTGAGCCGTTCAACACGCCGGAGAATGGCATCTCGACCACCGTCGAGCCCACGAAGGAACATCCGCGGAGTTCCGAGGGCGGGTTTGCCGCGCTGGACCGCCGCGATGCGGCCTAACGACCCAAGCTCAGCGACGGCGGCCACGAGGCGCGCCGATTTCAACCGCGACGGCCCGCCGCCGTTCGCTGCAGCGCAGAGATAGTCATGCACTGTAACCACAGTGTGTTATGGGTTACTGCATTGCTAGAATGACAGTTTTGTGTCATGCTGCTCTGTATGAACCGGCCTTTGT
>SIAT01000097.1 GCA_009691645.1 Pedosphaera sp.
TCAGTATGGCTACCACCATCAAATTCGGCACCTCCGGTTGGCGCGGACTCATCGCGCGCGACTTCACCTTCGACGCCGTCCGCCTCGCCACACAAGGCATCGCGGACTATCTCAACTCCGAGTTGCTCGACCCGCGCTCCACCATCCGCGGCCGAAAACCGATCGTCATCCTCGGTCACGACACGCGCTTTCTCGGACGCGAATTCAGCCTCGCCGCCGCCGAAGTGCTCGCCGCCAACGACCTCCTTCCACTGCTCTGCCAGCGCGACGCCCCCACGCCCGTCATCGCCCACACCATCCGCGCCCGCAAGGCCATCGGCGGCATCAACATGACCGCCAGCCACAACCCTGCCGAGTGGCAGGGCATCAAGTTCTCCACGTTCAACGGCGCGCCCGCCACACCCGAGGTCACCTCGCAGATCGAATCCGCCATCGCGCAGCGACAGGCCGCTGGGTGGAAATTCGACGGCGCAATCATCGGCACCTTCCCGTGCAAAACGATCGATCCGCAGCCTGATTATTTTAAGCAGATTCGCAGGCTCATCGACTTCGCCGCCATTCGGAAAGCGAAGCTCAAGCTCGCCGTCGAACTGATGTACGGCACCGGCCGCGGTCATCTCGACACTTTGCTCGAAGAAGATGGCGGCGCGAAGATCACCCGCTTTCACAACGAGCTGAACCCACTCTTCGGCGGGCACCATCCCGAGCCGAATGCCGAGGGGATGGGCGAGGTTTCGAGGTTCGTCCGCAGCGGCAAAGCCCAACTCGGCCTCGGACTCGATGGCGATGCCGACCGCTTCGGCGTCGTGGACAAAGACGGCACGTGGCTCACGCCGAACCAGATTCTCGCCCTCGCCCTCTACCACTTGAAGAAGAACCGCGGCTGGACCGGCGCGGTCGTCCGCACCGTGCCCACGAGCCATCAGGTGGACGCCGTGGCCGAACTGCTCGGCGTGAAACTCCACGAGACACCCGTCGGCTTCAAATACATCGGTGCGCTTATGGAATCCGAGCCGATCATCGTCGGCGGCGAGGAATCCGGCGGACTCTCCGTGAAAGGCCACGTGCCGGAGAAGGATGGCATCCTCGCCTGCCTGCTCATGGCCGAACTCGTCGCCACCGAGAAGAAATCGCTCGGCCAGATTCTCAAGGAGCTGGAGAAAAAGATCGGCCAGTTCCACACCACACGTATCAACGTGAAGATTGCGCCCGAGAAAAAGGAGGCTCTCCTCAAGAAGCTCGCCGCCGGCTTGAAATCCGTCGGTGGCATCCGCGTCGAGCAATTCATCACCACCGACGGCTTCAAGTTCCTCCTGCCGAATCGGGAGTGGGTTGCCTTCCGCGCCAGCGGCACCGAGCCCGTCGTCCGCTGCTATATCGAAGCCAAGTCCGCCCCGCAGATGAAACGCCTCGCCGACGCTTGCCAAAAGATTCTGGCGGGCTAATCTGCGCCCATCATCTGCGCACCAAAAGGAACCCTATGAAATCGCATCTCTCCGTTTTACTCGCCCTGCTCTTCGCGCTGTCGGTGTCGCCGCTGCGCGCTGATGAGAAGGACGGCTTGGTCATCGAAGTTCCCGCCGCCGTGAAAGCCACGTTGCTCCGCGAGGCCGGTCCGGCTGGCAAGCTCGTCGAGTTGCGCCGCGAAAATGATCAGGGCAAAATGCGTTACGAAGCCATCCTCCGCATCGACGGCCGCGAATACAAAGCGGAGGTGGACGCCAAGGGCGAGTTGCGCCAACTCGAACTGCGCGACGAGAATGCCGAACGCACGGGGTTGACCATTGAGCAGTTGCCACCGGTCGTCCGGAGTCTGTTTGGCAAATTGGCTGATGAAAAATCCATCAAGGAACTTCAAAGCCGCAAGCCGGTGTACGAATTCGAAGCGGTCGCCAACGGCCGCAAATACTGGTTTCTCACCGACCACTACGGCCGTCTGCTGAAGAAGGAACTGCGGCAGGAGAAGGAATAGTCCACTCAACGCCCGTCGGGAAGTGGGTTGTAGGCCGGGTCGCGGCCCCTGATTTCGCTCCACAAATCATCGAGCGCCTTCCGCCGACCCCGCGTGCGGTTCACCCATTCCACCGGCACGACCGCCGACGCTCCGTGGTAGCGGATGCCCCAGATCGGCTCGAACGTCTCCGCATCGAGCGAATAGCGTGCATCGCCGATCAGCGCCGACTCGGAAGGCGAGCGTGCCACCCAGCCATCGGAGAAGTGCGCGAACCGCGCGAAGGCCGGTAGCCTCTCGTCCGCAGCGCGTTCCTCCGATGAAAGCTGCCCCGCCACCAATTTTGGCAACGCACCGCCTTCACGCACCGTCGGCACGCAGAGAATCCCCACGCGGATGCGGTCGCTGTAAATCCGGCCGTCGTGTTCGTAGAGCGAACGCCAGACGAAAAGGTTCGCCCACGTCGGCATCATTTCACATCGCACGACATGGTGCGCTCTCTCGCTCGCCAACCGCGCCTGCGCCGTCAGCGCACGTTGATGCTGGATTCCTCCGAGCAACAGATAACCGGCGCACACGAGCAGGCTCGTGCTGGCGAACCGCCAGTGTTTTCGTTTCAACGCCAGCGCCACGCCGACAGCCAGAACCAACGTGAACGTCGGATCCACGATGGCGATGAGATCCCAGCCAGCGCGATGGTCGCTGAACGGCCAGAAGAGGCGCGTGCCCCACGAGGTCGTCGCGTCGAGCAGACAATGGCTCAGCCAGCCCAACGTCGCGCAGAGCCAGATGGGTTTCCAATCGGGCCGCTGCTTCGGCCACGCAAACCACAGCGACGCGATTATCAGCGCGCCGACGGGCGTGAATGCGAACGAATGCGTGAAGTGCCGGTGGAACTCCGCGTACACAAGGGGGTCGCGCTCGCTGCGGATGAAGATGTCCGCGTCAGGCGCAAACGCGGCGAGAGCGCCGATGGCTGCTGCGCGAGGTCCGAGACGTTTGCCGCACACGGCAAGTCCCACAGCGGCACCGAGGAAAACGTGTGTCAGCGGATCCATCGAGCCTTCCGCTCAAGACCGATGCTTGAAGAGAGTGACGCTGAGCGGCGGCAGGTTGAACTCGGCCGACCACGGCAGGCTGTGCATCGGCTTCTCTTCCGCGTGAACTCCCCCGTGGTTGCCCTGATTACCGCCGCCGTAGATTTCCGCGTCGCTGTTCAGCGTTTCCTCCCAGTAACCGGCGAGCGGCAGGCCGATGCGATAGTTCGGCCGCGGCACCGGCGTAAGATTTAGCAGCACGAGAATCTGACTGGACTCGGCGCGGTTGTGGCGAATGAAAGAGAAGACGCTGTGCGCGTGATCGGCGCAGTCCACCCAACGGAAACCCGGCGAGCCGCCGTCGCTTTCCCAAAGCGCCGGCTCAGCGCGATAAAGTTTGTTGAGATCCTCGACAAACCGTTGCAGGCCGCGATGGAATGGACCTTCACCGAGCAGCCGCCAGTCGAGTTCGCCGTTCTCGTTCCACTCGGTGCGCTGGCCGAACTCGCCGCCCATGAAGAGCAGTTTCTTGCCGGGGAAAGTCCACTGGTAACCGAAGAGGGCGCGCAGGTTCGCGAAAGCCTGCCAGTCGTCACCGGGCATCCGGGCCAGCAGCGAGCGTTTGCCGTGCACCACCTCGTCGTGCGAAAGCGGCAGCGTGTAATTCTCGTGCGCGTTGTAGAGCATCGCGAAGGTCAGATCGTTTTGGTGATGCGGACGGTGCACCGGCTCGCGCTTGAAATAACCGAGCGTGTCGTGCATCCAGCCCATGTCCCATTTGAACGAGAAACCGAGGCCACCGGATTCCGGCGGGCGCGTCACCTGCGGCCACGAGGTCGATTCCTCGGCGATGGTCACCACGCCCGGATGCGCGGTGTGCACGGCATGGTTGAAGTGCCGCAGGAACTCGATCGCCTCGATGTTCTCGCGCCCGCCGTACTGGTTCGGCAACCACTCGCCCGCCTTGCGCGAGTAATCGAGGTAGAGCATCGAGGCCACCGCATCCACGCGCAGGCCATCCACGTGAAACCGCTCGCACCAGAAGAGCGCGTTCGCGACGAGGAAATTCCGTACCTCATGCCGGCCGTAGTTGAAGATGAGCGTGCCCCAGTCCTGGTGCGCGCCCTTGCGCGGATCCTCGTGCTCGTACAACGCCGTGCCGTCGAATCGTGCCAGCGCCCAGTCGTCGCGCGGGAAATGCGCCGGCACCCAATCCACAATCACGCCGATGCCCCCTTCGTGTAGGGCGTTCACGAGAAATTGGAAATCCTCCGGCGTGCCGTAGCGGCTCGTCGGCGCGTAGAAACCGGTGACTTGATAACCCCACGAAGGATAATACGCGTGCTCCGCCGCTGGGAGGAGCTCGACGTGCGTGAAGTTCATCTTGCGCACGTAATCCACGAGCGGCCCGGCCAGTTCGCGGTAGCTGAGCGATTCCGCGACACCCTTCTTCCGCCACGAGCCGAGGTGCACTTCGTACACGCTCATCGGCGAACGAAACGGGTCGGCCTCGCGACGGCGCTTGAGCCACGCCTCGTCGTTCCACGCGAACTGCTGCGTGTCCCAAACGATGGCGGCGTTCTTCGGCGCCTTCTCGAAGAAGAAACCGAACGGGTCGGTCTTGAGCATCAGCCGATCCTCGGCCGTGACCACTCCGAACTTGTAATGCGCGCCGACGCCAACGCCCGGCACAAAAATTTCCCACACACCGGAAGCTCCGAGCAACCGCAGCGGATGCCGGCGGCCGTTCCATTGATTGAAATCGCCGACGACACTCACGCGCTTCGCGTTCGGCGCCCAGACCGCAAAGCTCACGCCCGCCACGCCGTCCACCACGCGCAACTGCGCGCCGAGCTTGTCGAAGATGCGCCGTTCATCGCCGCGGCCGAACAGATAAAGGTCCACCTCGCTCACTGTCGGCAGGAACGAGTACGGATCCCGAGTCTGCCAGCGCGCGCCGTCGGGATTCGTCACCACGAGATCATACGCGTACACGCGGTTCGCCTTCCGGCTGACGCCCTCGAACAAATCCGAGTCGCCGAGTCGCTCCAGCGTGATCGCGGGCATCCGCTTCTCGTGCGTCGGCACAGCCTCCACCGCACTCGCACCCGGGATCAGTGCGCGCACCACCACGCCCGTGCCCGCGGGGTGCATCCCCAACAAGCTGTGCGGCGCGGCGTGCTTGAGGTGGACGAGTGACTCGTATTCGGCGGGGCTGAGAATCATCGGTAAACTTTCATTTGCAACGGAACCGCAACCGGCGCGATGAGCGCGAACATGTTCACGGAATGATGCGTTTGAGTTGTTTCGCCAACACATCCAAACCGCCTTCGGCCCACACGACGTAATCTGCCGCGGCCATCTTCTTTTCGACCAGCCATTGCGCAGCGATCCGCTGGGAAATCTGCTCATCGTTCCAACCGCGCGCGCGCAACCGCTCCCGCTGACTCGCGGTGGAACAGGCCACGCAGATCGTGCGGTCAAAATGCGCCTGCGCGCCGATCTCGAAAAGCAACGGGATCACCGCCACGCCCGTCGGCCGACCTTCCGCGCGCCACGCAACGACCTGCGGCTGCCAGATGGCGCGGATGCGCGGATGCAAAATCCCCTCGAGCTGTTTGCGCGCCTCGGCGTCGGCAAAGACGCGGCGCGCCATCGCCGCGCGATCGAGTTGCCCGTCCGCACCAATGATTTCTGCGCCGAAAGCGGCGCGCAGTTCCGCCAACGCCGGTTGTCCCGGCTCGACCACTTGCCGTGAAATCACGTCCGAGTCCACAACCGCAATGCCGCGCGCACGCAGACAATCGGCAGCGGCGCTCTTGCCCATCCCCACGCCGCCCGTCAGCCCGTAGATGGTTGTCATGGCGACAGCGGCTCAGGTCAGGCCGAGATTCTGCAGGATGCGCACGGTCGAGTGCGCCTTGTTGAGCGTGTAGAAATGCAGCCGCTTCTCGCCGGCCTGCAGCAGTTCCCGGCACTGCTCCGTGGCGTATTCGATGCCGAACTCCGTGGCCGCCGCGTCGTCCCCGCCCAGCGCTTCGAGGCGCGCGAGCAATCGTGCCGGTAGTTTCGCGCCGCAAAGCGCGGTGAATTTTTTGATCTGTGCCGCGCTCTGGATCGCGATGATGCCCGCGTGGATCGGGGCGGTCACACCCAAACCGCGCAGGTGATCGCGGAATTCGAAGTAGTCGGCGTTGTCGAAGAAAAGCTGGGTGATCACGAAATCCGCGCCGCAATCCACCTTCGCCTTGAGCCGACGCCAATCCACGAGCTTCCCTTCCTTGCAGGCGATGTGCCCCTCGGGAAAGCCCGCCGTGCCAATGCTGAAACCGCCCAACTCGCGCAGGAAACGCACCAGCTCCCACGAATACTCGAAGCCGCCTTCCGTCTTCTGGAACTCGCCACCGCCCGGCGGATCGCCGCGCAGGGCGAGGAGATTCTTGATGCCGAGAGACCGCGCCTGTTCCACCACCGAGCGCAGTTCCGCCTGCGTCGAATTCACACAGGTGAGATGCGCCATCGTCGTGAGACCAAATTCGCGCTGGATACGGTCCACGATGGTCAGCGTCTTGTCCCGCGTGCTTCCGCCCGCGCCGTAGGTCACCGAGCAGAAATCGGGCCGCAGCGCGTTCAGCGCCGGCAGGGTCTTCTCGAAAAAGTTACGCTCGCCCTCGTCAGTCTTGAACGGGAAGAACTCGAAGGAGACGATTGGCCGGCCCGATGCCATTTTCTCGGCGTTGATATCGCGGATAAACCTCACCACGCGGCGAGGATGAACGAAAGCGACAGCCGACTCAAGCATCG
>SIAT01000098.1 GCA_009691645.1 Pedosphaera sp.
ATCGAAAGTCTGCTGGCCGCGGGTCTGCCGCCGCGGCAGATTGTGGTGTGGGACCGTTTCGCCGCCGACCTCGAGCACGTGGGGTTCAAGGCGCTGGAAAAGCGCTACAAGGTGCGCGTCGCGGGTGCGGCGGAGGCGGGCTACGAAGCGACGGCTTTCTACGATTCGCCGTTCCTCGGCGAGCCGGCACCGACGGATTTGGAGTTCGGTAAAAAAGGCGAAGGGATCGGCCGCCGGTCGCACGTCACGAAATTGCTCACGCGGGAGATCACGCGCATCATCAACGTCGCGCCGATGCATGTGCGCCAGCGCGCGGGTGTCTCGGGGCATCTCACGGGGTTGGCGCTGGACGCGTTGGACAACACGCGGCGTTTCGATCGCGACCAGAATTGGTTCGAGCAGGCGGTGGTGGAGATTCTCGCAATGCCAGCTTTCGACAACCGCGTGGCGTTGTGCGTGACCGACGCGCTGATTTGCCAGTATCAGGGCGAGCAGGAAACGTTGCTGCACTACAGCGCAGCGCTCGGCCAGGTCTGGTTCAGCCGTGATCCTGTGGCGCTGGATGTCCTCGCGGTGCGCGAATTGGAGCGGCTCCGCGTGACTGCGAAACTGCCGTCGATGCAGCCGCGGATGGTGCTGTACGAAAACGCGGCGTTGATGCGCCACGGAGTGAACGACCTGAAGAGAATTCTCGTCGAACGCGCGCCGTGACGCCGTGAATCAGCGGCCGGCTTGGCGTTTCACGAACTCGCGGATCACCGCCAGCTCGACTTCGCCGCCGATGGTGTGTTCTTTCGGGAACTCGTGCCAATCAATGTGGAGACCCTCGGCTTTGAGCAGGTTCATCTGCTCGCGCGAAGCGGCGAAGGGCACGACGGGATCGTACGTGCCGTGCGTGACGAGAAAGCGCTGCTGCGCGGCCACGGGCGAGAGTTCCCGCAGCAGCTTCTCCGGCTCATGCACGTAGCCGCTGATGCCAACCAACCCGGCGAGCAGATGCGGATAGCGCAGGCCAATTTCGTAGCTCATCAAGCAACCTTGCGAGAAACCGAAGATGAACGTTTGTTCGCTGGGAAAACCAGCGGCGCGCTGGGTGTCGAGTAGATCGAAGAGCGATTGGCGGCTGCGAACCACGCCGGGATGCGGGTCGTCCGCGTAGTCGTACCACGAATAGCCGCCGTAGTAGGAGTCGGGCGCGTTCACGAGCAGGCAGTTCAGCCACGGCAAAGCGAGCGCGGGCGGCAACCGACGGTAGGCGTCCATGCTGTCGCCGAGGCCGTGCAACACGACCATGAGGTGGCGTGAATTTTTCTCGGCGGCGGGAAGCAACTCGTTGGTGAGCGGAGTGCTCATCACATCCGCGGGATGGTGATGCCGGTTTGTTTCATGTACTTACCGCCGCGGTCGGCGTAGGAGACTTCGCAGATTTCCTCGGCCTCGAAGAAGAGGACTTGGGCGAGACCTTCGTTGGCGTAGATCTTGGCGGGGAGCGGTGTGGTGTTGGAGATCTCGAGTGTGACGTGGCCTTCCCATTCCGGCTCGAACGGCGTGACGTTCACGATGATGCCGCAGCGGGCGTAGGTGCTTTTGCCGAGGCAGACGGTGAGGATGTTTCGCGGGATGCGGAAGTACTCGATGGAACGGGCGAGGGCGAAGGAGTTCGGCGGCACGATGCAGACATCGGTCTTCATATCCACGAATGACTTGTCGTCGAAAGCCTTTGGGTCCACGACGGTGCTGAAGACGTTGGTGAAGACCTTGAACTCGTCGGAGACGCGCAGGTCGTAGCCGTAGCTGGAGACGCCGTAGCTGATGGCGCGGCGGCCGTCTGCGGCTTGGCGCACTTGGGCCTCGGCGAACGGCTCGATCATGCCGTGTTCCTTGGCCATCCTCCGGATCCATTGGTCGGAATGAACGCCCATAGCTGTGTGTTGTTCAAAAAAAGGCGGCGACCAGCAAGGGGCTGCTAGTCGCCGCCAGGTTCCCCACCCCTAAATCACCATGCGAGACCGGCGCCGCTCTGGTACTCGGTCACGCGTGTCTCGAAGAAATTCTTTTCTTTGCCGAGGTCGATGGTCTCGCTCATCCACGGGAATGGATTGCGCGAGTTGTAGCGAGCCTTCATGCCGATGCGCTCGAGGCGGCGATCGGCGACGTGCTGCACGTACTCGCGGAAGAGCGCGGCGTTGAGGCCGAGGATGCCGCGCGGCAGGCAATCCTGCGCGTAGCCGATTTCCAACTCGACGGCTTGCTCGATCATCTGCTGCAGCTCGGCTTGGAATTCGGGCGTCCACGCCGCGGGGTTTTCTTCCTTGATGCCATTGATGAGGTCCACGCCGAAGTTCATGTGGATGGTCTCGTCGCGCATGATGTACTGGAACTGCTCGCCGATGCCGGTCATGCGATTCTGGCGGTGGAAGGAGAGCATCATCACGAAGCCGGAGTAGAAGAAGATGCCTTCCATGATGACGTAGAAACCGACGAGGTTCTTGAGGAACGTCTGGATGCCTTCGACGGTGTCGGTGTTGAAGTTCGGATCGAGGATGTCGCGGGTGAGCTTCATCTCGAAGAGGTCTTTCTCGCTGATGGAATTAACCTCGTGATACATGTTGAAGATCTCGCGCTCGTCGAGGGCGAGCGACTCGCAGATGTAGTGGAAGGTGTGCGTGTGGATGGCCTCTTCGAAGGCCTGGCGCAGCAGGTACTGGCGGCACTCGGGGTTGGTGACGTGCTTGAAAATAGCGAGCACGATGTTGTTGCCCACGAGGCTCTCGGCGGTGCTGAAGAAGCCGAGGTTGCGCAGGATGACCTGGCGCTCGTCAGCGGTGAGCTTGTTCGATTTCCAGAGCTCGATGTCCCTCTGCATCGGCACCTCGCTCGGGAGCCAGTGGTTCTTGTTCGCGTTCAGGTAATGCTCCCACGCCCACTTGTACTTGAGCGGCATGAGTTGATTGACATCCACAGCCTTGCAGTTGAGCAGTCGCTTGTCCTCGGCGTTGACGCGTTTGGTGAGGTCGCGCGCTTCGGGAGCGGTGTTGGAGACGTTGCAGCAGGACATAAGGTTGTTCTTTTAATTCCTCTTCAGTTTTGTTGAAAGGCGCAGTTGCTGGCGGCTTACTGACAAGCCTCGCAGGTGGGGTCGAGGATGCTGCACGCGTTGGCGACCTGTGTCGCGGGAGTGCCCGCTTCGGCGGCGGGCGCGGTGGCGATCGACGCGTCTTCGCGATCAAGTTTGATGTTGGAAGAGGCGGATTGATTCTGCATCCAGCGCGGTTGCACGCCGCGGTTGTTGACGTCCAGTGTGGATTTCTCGATCTGCGTGGCGGCCGTGGTGCGCAGGTAGTAGGTGGTCTTGAGCCCCTTCTCCCATGCGAATTGGTACATCGCGCTCAGCTTCGCGCCGCTCGGTTCAGCGAGATAAAGATTGAGCGACTGGCCCATGTCGATCCACTTCTGCCGGCGGCTGGCGCATTCGATGAGCCACTTAGGGTTGACCTCGAAGGCGGTGCGATAGACTTCCTTCAACGAGGCCGGGATGCGTTCGATCTCGAGGATGGAGCCGTCGAAGTACTTCAGGTCATTCACCATCTCGGCGTCCCAGAGATTGAGCTGCTTCAGCTCCTCGATGAGGTAGGTGTTGATGGTGGTGAATTCGCCGGAGAGGTTGCTCTTGGCGTAAAGGTTCTTGAAGGTCGGCTCGATGGATTGGTTGACACCGACGATGTTCGAGATGGTCGCCGTCGGGGCGATGGCCATCGTGTTGCTGTTGCGCACGCCGTGCTGGCGGATCGCATCGCGGACCTTGTCCCAATCCATCGTGCTGGAGCGGTCCATGTTCATGTGGCCGCCGCGCTCTTGGGCGAGCAGTTCGATCGTGTCGATCGGCAGCAGGCCGCGGTCCCACTTCGAGCCTTTGTAACTCGCGTAAGTGCCGCGCTCGGCGGCCAACTCGGCGGAGGCGAGGATCGCGTAGTAGCTGATCATCTCCATCGAACGATCCGCGAACTCGACAGCGGCCTCGCTGGCGTACGGGATGCGCAGCATGTAGAGCGAGTCCTGGAAAGCCATCAAGCCGAGACCGACAGGGCGGTGCTTGAGGTTGGAATACTTCGCCTCGGGCGTGGGGTAGTAATTGATGTCGATGACGTTGTCGAGCATCCGCAGGGCGGTGCGGACGGTGCGGCTGAGGAGATCCTCATCGAGCTTCCCGTCCTTGATGTGGGCGGCGAGGTTGATGGAGCCGAGGTTGCAGACGGCGGTTTCGGCGGTGGAAGTGTTGAGCAGGATCTCGGTGCAGAGATTGGAGCTGTGCACCACGCCCGTGTGGTCCTGCGGCGAACGGAGGTTCGAGGGATCCTTGAAGGTGATCCACGGGTGGCCGGTCTCGAAGAGCATCGTGAGCATCTTGCGCCAGAGCGAGACAGCCTCGACGCGTTTGAAGAGCTTGATCTTGCCCTCGTCGGCCATGCGTTCGTACTCGGTGTAACGCTGCTCGAAGGCCTGCCCGTACAGATCGTGCAGATCGGGCACGTTGTTCGGGCTGAAGAGAGTCCACGTGCCGTTGGTCACGACCCGTTTCATGAACAGGTCGGGAATCCAGTTCGCCGTGTTCATGTCGTGCGTGCGGCGGCGCTCGTCGCCGGTGTTCTTGCGCAGCTCGAGGAAGTCTTCCGCATCGAGGTGCCAGGTCTCGAGGTAGGCACACATCGCGCCTTTGCGTTTGCCGCCTTGGTTCACGGCCACGGCGGTGTCGTTGGCAACTTTGAGGAAAGGAATCACACCCTGACTCTCGCCGTTGGTGCCTTTGATGTGGGCGCCGGTCGCGCGGACGTTCGTCCAGTCGTTGCCGAGTCCGCCGGCCCACTTGGAGAGCTTGGCGTCGTCGCTGACGACTTTGAAGATGTGGTCGAGATCGTCCATCACCGTGGAGAGGTAGCAGGACGAGAGCTGCGGGTGCAGCGTGCCGGCGTTGAAAAGCGTGGGCGTGGAGCTGGTGAAACGGAAGCTCGAGAGCGTGTTGTAGAACTCGATGGCGCGCGTTTCTTTTTCCGGCTCGTTCACGGAAAGACCCATCGCGACGCGCATCCAGAAGTACTGCGGCGTCTCGATGCGCTTGCCGTCGACGTGAATGAGGTAGCGGTCGTAAACGGTCTGCAGACCCATGTAGGCGAACTGCTCGTCGCGCTGGATATGCAGCGCCGCGACGATCTTCTCGAGGTCGAACTGGAGCAAGCCCGGGCTGAGCCGGCCGTGCTGGATGCCTTCCGCGAGGTAATCCTTGAAATGTTTGCGGTGCAGGCCGGCGATCTCGGCGCTGGTGGTGAAGGCGGGTAGGGCTTCCTTGTAAATCTTCTTCAGCAACAACCGCGCGGCGACGTAGCTGTAAGCCGGCTCGGTCTCGATGCGAGCCTTCGCGGCCATCACCATCGCCTTGTCCACTTCATCGACGCGCACGCCGTCGTAAAGGTTCTGCAACGTCTCCTCCACGATTTCGCGGTAGGAGCACTTGTCCTCGAGACCGCGGCAGGCGGCGATCACGCGGCGGCGGATGTGCTGCGGCTCGATCGGCTCGCGGCCGCCGTCCTTCAGCGTGACAAAGAGCTGGGACTGCGGCTGGCCATCGGCCGTGCGGGCGCCGCTGAGCGCGCGGGCTTTGCGGCGCGCTTCGCGATACAGAATGTAACTCTTGGCGATGGCGTGCTGGCCGGCGGCCATCAACTGCGTCTCGACCGTGTCCTGCACGCGCTCAATGTCGAGCACCTCGCCGCGGACGGCGCGGGCGAGACATTCCTGGGCCACCTTCTCGGTGATTTTTTGGACGACAGCCTGCATCACGTCCGGCGCCTGCTCGTCGCGGGTCAATCCAGACTCGACCTTGAACGCGGCCTCGATGGCGAGGTAGATGCGCGTCTCGTCGAACTGGGACACGCGCCCGTCGCGTTTGCGGACGGTGAACTCCTTGTGCTGGAGAGGATCAATGTTGGTCAGGCTGAGTTGCCCGTTGAGTTGTTCGCTGTGCATGGTCGGTATTCGTTCGTTGCGGTTGCCGGTCGCGTTTTACGGGGGGAAATTGAGGCGACAGGAGGCGCGCCACGCGCCTCAGAACGACTGGGCCTTTTCCCCGACTGCCCTTGGCGGGACAGCCCCCGCACCCTGCGGGAAGGCCAGCGCGAAGAAGCGTTCAGGAAGGCAGGGGACAAAATCGCCACGCCCAAATCGAGCCACTCTCGAAACGGCGGGGAGTGTTACTTATTCTGCTTTTTAGCCACGCTTCAACTGCGTGTTTTCAAAAGCGCGAAATCCGCCATCAATTCCCCAAGCCCTAGTTTCGGCTTCTTTACACTGGAAGACACAACTAATTGTGTCGCGTTTCAATGAACTCCACAATGTGTAGCGATTATGATGGGGTGCGTCAATTTGTTTTTGAAAGAAAGTTGAAAAAGAATTTCCCCCAATCCCGTCCAACGTATTCGCTGGTGAACGAGAAAGGGGGGGATCCTCGAGAATCTTCGTTTTGGGTTACTTCGCTTCGGCTGGTTCGTACCAATCTCCACGCAGCCAGTCGGCGATGAGGCCGATCTGTTTGGCGTCGAGGATCTGCTCCTCGCCGAAGGCGGGCATGCGGTCATTGCGTTTGCCGTAGAATCGCACGTGCTTGGGGTTGTGGAGGAAATCCACCAGCCACGGGCGCGAGGCCCAGCCGGTGAGATCGGGTGCGGTGGTGGAGTCGTCAGCTTTGCGGAAGGCGTGGCATTCGGTGCAGATAATCAC
>SIAT01000099.1 GCA_009691645.1 Pedosphaera sp.
TTGCCGAGGCGATAGCGGAGGTCTTGAAGGTATCGGGGCGAAGCTCGGCGCGCCACCTTCACGGCCAGCAGCTCCGCGACAACATTGGCCACGGGTTTGCGCGTGGTCTGCTTGTGGCGGGCAGCGTAGAACTTGGCGGCGGCGTGAAGGCTCGGCAGATCACCACCCACCAGCTTCAAACACTCCGCCACGGTGGAGACGGTGCCCGACAAGGGGAGATTGAAAGGGGCGAGGGTCTGGACGGCGGCAGCGTAGTCGGCGGCCTGTGGGTTCGTCATGCCCGCGGCGACAACCTGCCTTTCACTCAACTGGCGCGCCAACCGCTGCGCGGCTTCCAATACCTCAGCTTCCGTCGGGTAAGAATCAAAGCGGCGTTTGCCGCCGGCGTAGTTGGCCACCATGTAGCCAAAACCACCGGAGGGAATGGAGCGGCGGTAAACGGAGACGGACACTCGGCCAAAGGTGACTTTGCGGGGCCATACGTCGCCTTTCGTGCGCTTGCGCGTTGTCTTCGTAGCCATGCGCACACTGTTGCACGACAGTTGCACTATTTTCAATTAGAATCTTATTTCGCGCGCTAAAAACACTCGCAAGTGCTTTATGGAGAAGTGGAGCCAATGGTCGGGATTGAACCGACGACCTACGGTTTACGAAACCGTTGCTCTACCACTGAGCTACATTGGCCTCGAAGGCACTTTCTCTTATCCGCGCTCGCCATTTTCGAGGCAAGGAATTTCTTCCGCCCCGCGTGGAACGGGTGTTAGAATAGAACCGTCCGCGTTATGAAAACTTACGCCACCTATCGGGGTCTGCCACCGCTGGCCGGCCTCTGTTCTTTCGACGAAGCGTCGCGCCCCGGCCTCTCCGTCGAGCACTGCGTCCGCCGCCTCAAGCGCTACCATTACGCACTCAAACGCCTTCACGGAATCTTCATCGCGCGGCTCACCGCCGAGCCGGTTTACGAGCTGAAGATGAGTTTCAGCCTCCACGCCCATCTGTGCGCCGAACACACCGCCGCCGTCCGCGCGCGCGTCGGCGAGATGCGCGAGCCGCCGCTAGGCCTCGAGGAAACGCCGGATGCGGCCCTCGAAATCCTCTTCGACGAAATCCTCGCCGCGCCCACGACCGGGGAACTTCTTCTCGGCTTATACGAAGTCGCCCTGCCCGCGCTCAAGGCGGCGCTTGAAAAACATCGTGCGGAGACCAACCCCCTCGCCGATCAGCCGACGGTGCGCCTCTGCAAGTTCGCCCTGCTGGAGTTGGACGAGATGTGCACCTACGGCGCGCAGGCCATCTCCAAGCTGGTGAACGCGCCGGCGCGCGCGCCCATCGAACCGTGGCTGGGCTTGCTCGACGACGCCCTCGCCGCCGCGGGCGGCTTGGACGGAACCGAAACGCAGAGCGGCGACACGATTGCCCGCCAGCATTCCGTGAAGCCGTTCGTGTTCGACGGCCATCCACGCCGCGACGAGCGCTTCCCCGATCCGTACAACATGGGCGTCAACGCCGAGGTCTTCCTTTACGACGAACAGATGCCGCCCGAACCGAAGACGGTGATGATGTTCTACAAACGGCTCCGCGAGATCGACGTGCCGGAGATGATGGCGAGCATCATCGCCGAAACGCCGGGCAAACCGTGGGGTTACTACCGTGATCTAACGCGCCAACTCTGGGACGAGGCACGGCACGCGATGATGGGCGAGGTCGGCTTCGCCAGCCTCGACATCGACTGGCCGAAAGACGTGATGGTGAATTCCACCTGGTCGCTCGCACTCAACACGCAGCTCAAGCCGATCGAGCGCCACGCCGTGCTTTATTTCATCGAACAAGGTCTCATGCCCAAGATCGGCAAGCGCCACGAATGGGAGGTCGGCCTCGCTTCAAAGAAGCCGCTCTCCGCGCTCTTTCAGGATTACGATTGGGCCGATGAAGTGTTGCACGCGCGTGTCGGCCGCGACTGGTACGTGAAGGAAATCGGCGACCCGAAGAAGGCCGCGGACTACGGCGACGCGTGCTGGACCCGCGTGCTGCTCGACTGGCAGCAGTGGCGCAAGGACGGCCTCACGCAGCACCGCAACTGGTGGCCGGACGCTTACCTCGCCGCGTGCAAAACCTGGGGCATCGAGCCGGATGCGAAAGTGCTCGCCTACGACACCAGCTACCAAAGCGTGCGCGCGGATTTGAAGAATCTCTCCACCTCGGCGTGAGCCGGTTCAAATCCCGCGCGCTTTGTTCAGCGCGAGCGCGAGCGCGTGGCCGAGCCAGACGGCGAGCAGACACACCGCGACCGACCCCAGCGCGTTCACGCCCGCGCGCACCCACTCGCCTTTGTCCGCGAGTTGCAGCGTCTCGAGGCTGAAGCTGGAGAAGGTCGTGTAACCCCCGCACACGCCGACGAGCAGGAAAATCCGCGCCGACGGCGGCAGCAGCGATTCACCGCCCGCGGCCTTGAGCGACGCGAGCAGACCGATCACGAACGAACCGCTGACGTTCACCAAAATCGTTCCGATGGGAAACCCGAGCAGCGAGGGCAACCTCGCTTCGAGACCGCGCTGGAGCCAGCCGCCGAGCGCGAAACGCGCGAGGCTGCCGAGAGCGCCGCCGAGCGCGATCCAGAGATAGGTGGCCACCGTGGGGTTCATCGCGTTGATTGTTTTCCAGACATCGTTTGCAAACAGAAAAATGTTAGAGAGCCCCGCGGATCAAGACAACCTCAACCTTGAGCAGATGCGCAAACTCATCCCGACGCGTTTCAAAAGGGCTGACAAGCCCCCGGTTCTGGTCAATATTCCACGAGCGCACGCGCAGGAATGAAGACAGTCCTCATCATTGACGACGATCCGGTCGTGGGGTTAATCATCAACCGCATCCTCGCGCGCGATGGCTGGCGCGTGGTCGTGGCCAAGGATGGGGAAGAGGGGCTGAAGCTCGCCGCGGAGCACCACCCCGAACTCATCATCTGCGATCTGCTGATGCCGCGCACGAATGGTTTCGTCGTCTGCCGCACATTGCGACAAGATGCCCCGCACACACTGCGGATCATCGTCACCACCACCAGCGCCTACGAATCCGACCGGAACAGTGCGCTGGAAGCCGGTGCGGACGCCTTCTACATCAAGCCGGTTGCGCCCGAGTCGTTCCTGAATGCCGTCAAACGCGTGATGACGGCGGACCACCCGCGCACGAAAAAACCTCCCGGCCGCAAACGCCGGACCGGTAGGCCCGTCGTGGAACCGCTGAAAAGCGACGGCACGGCCACGGTGCGTTTCTGGGGCGTGCGCGGCTCGATTCCGACGCCCGGGCCGGCGAAGGCGCATTACGGCGGCAACACCACCTGCGTAGAGTTCCGTGCCGAGGGCGAGGTGATCGTGCTCGACGCGGGCACGGGCATCCGCGATCTCGGTCTGGCCTTGCAAAAAGAGGCCGCCGGCAGGCCGGTGCGCGCGAACATTCTCATCACGCACACCCACTGGGACCACATCCAGGGCTTTCCCTTCTTCGTCCCCGCGTACCACCCGCAGAACGAGGTGCAGGTGTTCGGCTACGAAGGCGCGCGACAAGGCTTGGAAGCGGTCTTCAGCTCGCAGATGGAAAACCCTTACTTTCCCGTCAGCCTCGAGCAGATGCCCGGCCACGTGAAGATCCGCGAACAGCGCGAGATGGAGTTCGCCATCGGTGAGGTGAAGGTGAAGGCCGCCTTCGTGAACCACCCCGGCATCTGCGTCGGCTACCGACTCGAGAGCCGCGCGGGCACGGTGGTTTTCGTTCCGGACTACGAGCCGTTCTCGCGCTTCAAACTGCACTCGATGGACGCGGCGACCTCCAGCACCGAGATGGTCCACGACTTCGTTCACCAACAGGATCAGAAGATGGTCGAGTTCATCCGCGGCGCGGACGTGCTGATCATGGACGCCCAGTACGACACCGAGGAATATCAACACCACGTCGGCTGGGGACATTCCTGCGTGGAGGACACCGTGGCCACCGCGCTCGCCGGCGGCGTCAAGCGGCTCTACCTTTTCCACCACGACCCAGGACACAACGACCGCAAAATCCACGCGATGGTCGCCGAGGCGAAGCGACTGGTGAAACGTACCGGGGCGAAGCTAATCGTGAAAGGCGCGCGGGAAGGCGACACCTGCGTGCTGAAACCCGCGCTGCGACGGACCACACGCGGCACCTAGCTACGGCCCCGCTCCATCTCAGCCGCGCGTTTGAAGTGGATGAAGTCGTAGTGGCGGTGGTTATCCTCCCGAATGCGATGCACGAGCGTCTTGCACATCGCCACGAGAAACGGCGTGGCCAGTTCGGGGAATTCCTCCGTGAGCTTCTGGAACGACTGCGCGGAAATCTTCAGCAGCACGGTGTATTGATTCGCCACCACATCCGCCGAACGCGGACCGTGATCGAAGATCGAAATCTCACCGAAGAAATCGCCCGCCTTCAGATAGACCAGCGTGTTCTCCTTGTCGCCGATGATCGTGCGCACGCGAACCAATCCCTCCAGCACAAGATACATCGCGTCGCCCGGCTCGCCTTGTCGCAAGAGCACATCGTGCTGTCCGACGTACTGCACCTCCATGAACTGCGCGAAGCGCCCGAGCTGCTGGTCGCTCAGTTCATTGAGAATGGAAATCTTGCGCAACGCGCCGGGCTTGATGCCAGCGATGAGAGGATTCGCCTCGGCCGCGGGCGCAGGGGGGCGGCCCTCTGCCTCGGCGAAATGCTTCTTGAACTCAGGTGCTTCCCCAGCGGCTTTCCACACCTTGTCCTTCTCGACGAAAACCCACGTGTCCGGCAGCACGCGCTGATCCACGATCCAGCCCACCACCACGGCGTGGTCCACGGGACCATACACCACATCGTCCACGGCCCAGATTTTGTATCCGTGTTTGGTTTCAGCCATAGTGCGGGCCGATGTTAATAACGGGGCACTGGAAACTCAAGTGCGCAGTCCGTGTGCGGCCGAATAAGCCTTGAAATCCCCCGCCTCGACAGCACAATGCCGCGAACTTTTTGATCCGTCGCGTATCATGACTCACACCACCTCCGCCACCGGCCGCAGCACTCTCTCCTTCGCCGTGGCGATTTTCACCGGAGCATTTCTGCTCTTCCTCGTACAGCCGCTCATCGGCAAATACATCCTGCCGTGGTTCGGCGGAAGCCCGGGTGTCTGGACGACCTGCCTGCTTTTCTTCCAATGCGTGCTGCTCGCCGGTTACGCCTACGCGCATCTGCTCACGACCTTCCTCCAGCCGCGCCAGCAAATCATCACCCACCTCGCCCTGGTCGCCGTCGCGCTCGCCAGGCTGCCCATCATCCCGAATGACGAACTCAAACCAGTCGGTGATGGTGACCCGATCCTCCAGATTCTCCTCGTGCTCGGCCGCACCATCGGCCTGCCCTATCTCGCCCTCTCGGCCACCGGCCCACTGATGCAGGCGTGGTTCTCCCGCGCGCATCCGGGCCATTCGCCCTACCGCCTCTACGCACTCTCGAACATCGGCTCACTCCTCGCGCTGCTCGCCTATCCGGTGCTCGTGGAAACCTCCCTCTCCCGCCCCGCACAGGCGTACTGGTGGTCGGTTGGAATGGTTGCCTTCGCCGCCGCCTGTTGTTGGTGCGCGCGCCGGCTCTGGTCAGCTCCGGCCGAGGAAAAGAAAGACAGTGCGGCCGGCGATGAAAGTGCCGACGAAGTGAAGATTCCCGGACGCGCCTTTCTCTGGCTCACCCTGCCGGCGTGCGCCACCGCGATCTTGATGGCGACGACAAACAAGATCTGTCAGGACGTCGCCGTGGTGCCGTTTCTCTGGGTGTTGCCGCTCGCGCTTTATCTGATCACCTTCATCATCGCCTTCGACAGCCCGCGCTGGTACTCGCGCGCATGGTACGGCCGCGCCCTCATTCTCTGCTGGGCGGCCGTGATCTGGGCCATGTTTAAAGGCGTGGACGTGAGCATCGCCAAGCAACTGCTCATCTACTCCGCCACACTGTTCATCACCTGCATGGTCTGCCACGGCGAGTTGTACCAGTTGCGGCCCGCACCGCGCCGACTCACCGCTTACTTCCTCACCATCTCCGCCGGCGGCGCGCTCGGCGGCCTGTTCGTCGCGCTCGCCGCACCGATGGTTTTCGATTCCTACATCGAATTCAATCTGGGCCTTTTCTCCAGCGGCGTGCTCTTCATGCTGGTCTGTCTCCTGCGCAAAAGCATCTGGACCATCGGCCGCTGGCAGGTCGCCATCGCCTGTACGATGAGCTGGACGACAGCCTGCTGGGCACTCTTCCGTTACGCGGAAGTTTCGCTGGCCACACAGACCGCACTGGGTGTGAGCGCGCTCGTTGTGGCGGCCGCCGTGAGCCATTTCCTGCCGCGCTGGATCGGTTCGCCGCCGAAGCCAACAATCGTCTTCCAGTTCGCCGTCGGTACCGTCGGCGCGCTCGCCAGCCTGCTCGCCGTGCTCGTGCTGCTGCTCGTCACGCATTCCTACGACCAGTACCGCCTCGGCATCTGGGGTTGTGCGGCTCTGCTCGCCGTCATCTGCTACATCTGGATCAGCGTGGGGCCGGCGACGCGCTGGAATCTGCCCGTGTGGATTCCTCTTGTGCCCGTGATCGGCGCGCTCGGTTGGGGACTCTGGCTGCAGGCCAAAGACGCGAACGAAGGCGCCACCGCCAGTTCGCGCAATTTCTACGGCGTGCTCGCGGTGATGGAATATTAC
>SIAT01000100.1 GCA_009691645.1 Pedosphaera sp.
TTCCTTGGCGGCCCTGTTCGCCGCGGCGCGCGGGCCGAAGAGAGCGGTGCCGATGCGGATGAGCGTCGCGCCTTCCTCAATGGCCACCTCGAAATCGCCACTCATCCCCATCGAAAGCTCCGGCAACGGCGCACCGAGAATCTGCTCGCACTGTTCCTTGATCTCACGCAACCGGCGGAAGACCGGCCGCACCTTCTCCGGCGTGGTTGACCACGGCGCAACGGTCATCAACCCGTGGATCTCGAGACGCGGCAGGGCGTTGAGTTGCTTGAATTCGGCGAGCAGCGTCTCCGACTGGTAGCCGAACTTGCTCGCTTCACCGGCGACGTTCACTTCGAGCAGCATCGGCAGCGTCTTCGCCGCCTTCTCGCACACCTTGTCCAACTCCTGCGCGAGATGGAGACTGTCCACGCTCTCGACCATCTCGAAGCACTGCGCGGCATCGCGGCACTTGTTGCTCTGCAAATGGCCGATGAAATGCCAGCGGGCCGCGTTGGGACAGAGCGGAATCTTCGCGCGCGCCTCCTGTACTTTGTTCTCGCCGAACAATGTCAGCCCCAAATCCATCGCCGCACGGACGGTCTCGGGCGGATGGTTCTTCGTGATCGCGACGAGCCGCACGGAGCCGGCGTCGCGACCGGCGCGAGCGCAGGCCGCCGCGATGCGCTGCTGGATGGATGCAAGATTTACGGCCAAGTCCATCTCGCAATATAAACACCCGGGCGCCGTTGAACCAAGAATTTCATCACCGCGTAAAATGAAACCGCGCGCAAAGAATCTTGGCGGCACGGTGACTTGGCGGTTAACTTCCGCCGTGAACTACTGGCTGGCGAAGTCGGAGCCGGAAGCGTACGCGTGGGCGACCTTCGTGAAAGACGGCCGCACCGCGTGGACCGGCGTGCGGAATTTTCAGGCGCGAAACAATCTGCGCGCGATGCGACGCGGCGATCTCGTCCTCTTCTACCACAGCGTGAGCGAGAAGCAGATTGTCGGCATCGCGAAGGTGGCGAAGGAATCTTACGCCGATCCCACAGCCGCCGAGGGCGATTGGTCGTGCGTGGACCTCGTACCCGCGAAGCCGCTCTCTCGCCCCGTGACACTCGACCAGATCAAAGCCGACGCCGTGCTCCGCGAAATGCCGCTCGTGCGCCAATCGCGCCTCTCCGTCACGCCGCTCACCGAGAAACAATTCCGGCACCTGCTCAAGCTGGGCGGGACGAAGGCGTGATGCCGGGTCTGCCACAGAAGGCACAGAGACGTGGATGGATGAAAATACCATTGCCCCACTCCGCGTCTCTACGGCAAATCACACTCGATTTTTGCAGCTTCACATCGAACCCACATGAACACTGAACTTTTCTCTGCCGAGCATCTCGGTCTGCCCGCCCAAAATTCCACTGCGCTCAAAGACTGGTACTGCCGAGTGCTCGGCGCGCGACTCGTCTTCGATAACGGTCAGACGCCTCCGGCTTACTTCCTCGAGTTGCCAGGCGGTCTGATGATCGAGATCTACGAAGGCGACTTCGCGCTCAAAGAAACGAGCGACAACAGCCTCAGGGGCTGGCGGCACCTCGCGATCCGTTGTGACTCGATCGAGGCGGCGCGCACGGAACTCGAGCGGCGCGGCGTGGCGTTCGATCAACCGGTGAAACCGGCCGGCGGCGGCGGGCGCGTGCTCTTCTTCAAAGACGCCGAGAACAATCTGCTCCACCTCGTCGAGCGTCCGGCGGAATCAATCTTCCGCCGTGGATGACGTGCGGGCGTTTGGAGAATTTGACTTGGCCGCGCGCGAAACGTAGATTCACAGCGATGTTGCAACCGCAACCCACCGGGGACATCCCCACACTTTCCCCTGCCACCGACTGGGGCCGGCTCATCCAGCCGGCCGAGCCGTTCCTGCAAAGCGTCGCCGCGAGGCTCGCCGAGCAGGTGCGGGCGTTCGATCCCTCCATCGCCGCGATGGCGCGTTACGCGCTGACGAATCAAGGCAAACAACTGCGGCCCGCACTGGTCTCGCTCAGCGGCGTCGCGGTCGGCAAGTTGAGCGAAGCGCACGTGACCGTCGCCGTGATCATCGAGATGGTCCACCTCGCCACGCTCGTGCACGACGATGTGATGGACGAGGCGCGGATGCGGCGGCAGCGGCCGACGCTCGCGGCGCAGTGGGGCAACGAAGTTTCGGTGTTGTTGGGCGATTGTCTCTTCGCCGAAGCGGTGCGGTTGGCGGCCAGTTTTCCAACGCCGGACATCTGTCGTGCGGTGGGCGCGGCGACGAAGAACGTCTGCACCGGCGAGATTTTGCAGACGATGCGGCGTGGCGACTTCCTCATCTCGCGCGCGGATTATTTCCAAGCCGTCACGATGAAGACGGCCGAGCTCTTCGCGCTCTCGTGCGAGTTGGGCGCGCTGCTGGCCGGCGCGAATGCCACGGGGCAGCAGGCGCTGCGCGAGTACGGGCTGGCACTCGGCACGGCTTATCAGGTTTACGATGATTGCCTCGACATTTTCGGCACGGAAGCGCAGGCGGGCAAATCGCTCGGCACAGACCTCGCCACGGGCAAAGTGACGTTGCCGGTGCTCATCGCGCGGGAACGGTTGGCGCCGGCGGAACGCGAACGGCTGCTCGGAATGTTGCGCACGTGGAAACCGGAGATGGAACCGGCGCTGGCGGATCTGCTGCGACAGGCGAACGCGCTGGCGGAATCGCGCGGGGTGATCGGCGGCTATCTCACCACGGCCCGAAATGCGCTGGCTGGTCTGCCGCAAAGCGAATCGCTGCTGGGGCTGTTCGGCCTCACCGCCTTCCTCGGCCAGCAGGTCGAGGCGCTGGGCGCGGAGTAAGTTTCCCCTTCATCAAACCGCAGCGAAGGCGCAACGGCTTTTCGTGCGGGGCTTCAATCCGTCACGCGCTCGAAGATGAACGTCTCGTTGCCGAACTGAACGCTCAGCTTGTTGCTGCCAGCAGGCTGGAGATCGCTGGCGATCTTCAAGGCCGGCACCGGCACAACGACGGGTGGCCGAACAACGGGCGGCGGCATCGTCCCCACCGGAAGCGCATTGGTAGCCGGTGGCAACGTCAACACACTGGCGGCGCGACCCGCTTCGACGGAAAGTTTGTCTCCTTCCTTTTTCCACGTGCCCTTCGCGAGCATCCGCGGGGGGCCAGTGAGGAGGTTGATGGGAATGGTCGGCACCACGAGGGTGATGTTGGTGGTAAGACTCATGATTTCACCCTCTGTCCCTATTTTGCGCGTGATCCTTGGTTGCGGGCTGATTCCCAAGGGCACCATGCGCCCCTCGAGAAAAGCCTGCTGGTCGGTGCCGAAACTGAGCGTGAGGCCGAACGCGGCGATCTTGAGGTAATTGCCCAGACGCACGCGGTCGGGCTGCAGGACCTGTTTGTACTTCGAGAGGAATTGTTCCTCGGTGTTCTTCGCATCAAACCGCCAATAGCCGACCAGCGGATCGTCCTTCCACTTCGCGGACTTGCCGGTGTTGAGGAAGCTGACGAGGTCGGCCTTGTCCATCTTGTCGTACTCGGCCCGCAGTTCGGTGTTCTGGATGAGGCCGAGAATCTTGGGATGCGTCAGGATCAGGACGATGTTGCTCTTGCCTTTGATGAGCGAGACGAGGTTCGTGTCGGCGACCAGATCCTTGATGTCATCGCGGTGCTGCAATGAAATCAGATTCGGATACGTGACGAGCCGCTCGTACGCGTTCGGATTGTTGTAGAGCAGGCCGACGAGATCGGCGGTCTCGTAATACTCCACCGGCGCGAGGCCGAAGACGGCCGCGAACTTGCCGAGGCCGGTGGATTGCGCGCCATCGTAGAGGCCGTTCAGGAACTTCAACCCGCCGTGGGTATCCTCGGACTTCACCTGGCCCGTCGCGTAGCCGGTCATCCAGATGCCCACGCTGACCACGACGAGATAGATGATCCCCGTGAAGAGACCGAGCACGAGGCCGAGGTTCTTGTTCATCCGATCCCAACGCAAGAACTGCTGATTGTGCTCACGATCCCCACGCAAGAACTGCGCATCATCGTGCTCATCGAGATACTTGTAATGCAGGTACACCCTGCGCTGAAGAACACCGCCGACCGACGCCACGGCGACAATGATGGCCAGGAAGGCCATGACCGGCGGCAACACCGCTTTCCAGATCGGGTGCGGCAGCCCCACCAACTCGGGCACCCACACGAAGAGTTCGCCCAACATCGGCGCGACGACGGCCGCGACAAGGGCGCCCACAAACGAGGCGAGCGAGTAAATCATCCCCGCCGCACGGCCGGTGGTGGCGTAGAACGCGATGATGAACAGCGCCAGAAGCCAGATTGTCATGGCCGATTGATAGCCGCCGGCCCTTTGGCTTGCACGAAGAAAAAGGACCGCCACCGACAGCAGAAGATTGCCTTCAGATTGCGGTCGTTATATGATGCACTGAATTATGGTCGCGCAAGCCAGTCGAATGGTTGCGGAGGAAAGTCGTACTATGCACCAACAACATGACCCGAAAAATCCGGCACGGCGGAATTTCTTCGCCGAGGGGGCCTCGGTCGTCATCGGCGGGATCATCGGCGTCGTACCCGTCGTCGCCGGTGCGCGTGTGTTGCTCGATCCGCTCCGGCGCAAATCCAAAAACGGCGCGGCCATCCGCGTGGCCTCGCTCGAGGCACTGCCGCCCGATGGTGTGCCGCGGAAGTTCCCCGTCATCTCCACGCGCACGGATGCGTGGAACAAAAGCACCGCTCCCATCGGCGCGGTCTATCTTCGCCGCACGCCGGAGGGTGTGGTGACGGCGCTGAACGTGGTCTGCCCGCACGCGGGTTGCTTCGTCGATTTCGTGATGGATAAAAACTGTTACCTCTGCCCCTGTCACAACAGCACGTTCAAGACGGATGGCGCGATTGGCGACGCGAAAAGCCCCAGTGCGCGCGCTCTCGATTCTTTGGAAGTAGAAGTCCGCGGCGGTAAGGATGTCTGGGTCAAATTCCAGAACTTCCAGGCCGGTCACGCTGAAAAGATTCCCTGCACATGAAGTCATTGTTCGGCTGGCTCGACCAGCGTACCGGTTACAAGAAAATCATCCACGAGGCCATCTTCGAAAACGTCCCCGGCGGCGCACGCTGGCGGTACGTGTGGGGGAGCACACTCACCTTCGGCCTCGTCATCCAATTCATCACCGGCATCTTCCTCTGGATGGCCTACTCGCCCAGCTCGCAGACGGCGTGGGAGAGCGTCTATTACATTCAGGAAGAGATGGACGGCGGCTGGTTCCTGCGCGGCCTGCACCACTGGACGGCGCAGGTGATGACCGTGCTGTTGATCCTGCACCTGATGCAAACCGTGATCGATGGCGCGTACAAAGCGCCGCGCGAAATAAACTTCTGGTTCGGGATAATTCTACTCCAGCTCATCCTCGGCCTCTCACTCACGGGCTACTTGCTGCCGTGGGACCAAAAGGGTTACTGGGCCACGAAAGTCGCCACGAGCATTCTCGCCATCGTGCCGTTCGTCGGTGATGATCTGCAACGGCTCGTTCTCGGCGGTCCCGATTACGGCCATCACACGATCACGCGCTTCTTCGCGCTGCACGCGGGCGTGTTGCCGGGGCTCACCATCGCGCTCATCGTCGGCCACATTTATCTCTTCCGCCGGCACGGCATCACGGCCAAGCAGCCGCTGAAAAAACCGGACGCCGCCTTCTGGCCCGACCAGGTGTTCAAGGACGCCGTCGCCTGCATGGCCGTGCTCGCCACCGTGCTTTTCTTCGTCATCCGCCATCACGGCGCCGAGTTGGCCGCGCCGGCCGATCCATCCGAGCCGTTCTCCGCCGCGCGGCCGGACTGGTATTTCCTCTTCCTCTTCCAGCTCCTCAAATACTTCCCCGGCACGAGCGAAATCTGGGGCGCCATCATCCTCCCCGGTCTCGTGATGACGGTGGTGATGGCGATGCCGTTTCTCGGCAAGTGGCAGCTCGGCCACCGTTTCAATCTCGGACTGCTCTACAGCATCCTCATCGGCGCCGGGATGCTCACCTACCTCGCGATCAACGAGGATAACAAAAACCCGACCTTCCTCGCCGCCGTGAAGGAAGGCGAACAGAACGCCGCGCGTGTGAAGGTGCTGGCGAAAGCGCCCGCGGGCATCCCGCTCACCGGCGCGGCCGGCCTACTGCGCGACGACCCGTTCACGCAAGGCCCGAAGCTCTTCTCCAAAAACTGCGCCTCCTGTCACCGCTTCGGTGGGCACGACGGCACGGGCGTCGAGGTGAAAGACGCGCAGACCGCGGCCGACCTGCAGGGCTTCGGCTCGCGCGCGTGGCTTGCCGGCCTGCTCAATCCGGCGAAAGTGGATAGTATCCACTACTTCGGCGGCACTAAATTCAAGGCCGGCAAGATGGCCAAGTTCGTCAAAAACATGATCCACGAGTTCACGCCCGAGCAGAAGGGGCAGCTTGTCAAAGTGATCAAAGCCGTCTCCGCCGAAGCGCAGCTTCTCTCGCAGAAATCGCTCGATACGAAAGATGCCGCCGACATCGAGGAGGGCCGCAAACTCGCCGGCGGCGACGTGATTATCTGCACCGAATGCCACGCCTTCCGCAAAGCTGACGACTCCACCACCGCACCCGATCTCACCGGCTGGGCCTCGCGCCCGTGGCTGGTGGATTTCCTCCACAACCCCAAGCACGTGCGATTCTACGGCAAACGCAATGACCG
>SIAT01000101.1 GCA_009691645.1 Pedosphaera sp.
TCTTGGCCGGCGGATTCGCGGGAGCGGACTGTGCCGGAACGAGAGGGGGTTGGTTGTTGTCCATGCCGGCGAAACTAGCGAACCCCGCCAACGACCGCAAGCCACCATTCCAAACCACCATTCCACCTCGTTAATCCTCGCCTGCGTCGGAAATGAACCTTGACGGCATTTGGCCCTTTGCCTAGATTCGGGCTGTCGGTGAATTAGTTACTAGGTCGCCAGCGTGTGAAAGTCGGGTTTACCCGGCTTTTTTGTTCCCTTGATGGGACGCTCGCAAGCGGCAGAACACGATCTATGAACGCGGATTTTTTGGCCGTCCTGGAATACTGGGAAAAGGAAAAGGGCATCAGCAAGGATGTCCTGATGGCCGCCGTGAAGGAAGCGTTGCTCTCCGCCGCCAAGAAAGCCGTGGGGCCGGCGCGCGAGCTGCGCTGCGAAATCGACCCCAAAGGTGGCGATATCAGGGCTTTTGCAAAGCTCGTTGTCGCCGAGAAGGTTGAATCCAAGCACGACCAGATTTCCCGTTTCGACGCTCGCCGTATCAAGTCCGATGCCCAAGTGGGCGAGGAAATCGAGGTGGAGGTCACGCCCACTGGGTTCGGCCGTATCGCCGCTCAATTCGCCAAGCAGGCACTGCTCCAGCAGGTTCGCCGCGCCGAAAAAGACCTGATTTTCGCCGAGTTCAAAGACCGCGTGGGCGATATCGTCAGCGGCATCGTGCGCCGTTTCGAGCGGTCGGATGTCGTCCTCGATCTCGGCCGTTACGAGGCGTTGATGCCCAACCGCGAGCGCGTCCCGACGGAGGAATATCAGCAAGGTGATCGCATCCGCTGTTACGTCCGCGCGGTGGAGCAGACCCTTCGCGGGCCGGAGATCATCCTCTCGCGGGCCGCGCCCGATTTCGTCATCAAACTTTTCCAGCTCGAGGTCAGTGAGATCAACGACGGTACCGTCGAGATCAAAGGGATCGCTCGCGAGCCTGGTTTCCGGACCAAACTCGCCGTCCATTCCCGCGATCCGCGCGTGGACCCCGTCGGCGCGTGCGTCGGCCTGCGCGGCGGCCGTGTGAAGAACATCGTGCGCGAGTTGAACAACGAGAAGGTGGATATCATCCGCTGGGATCCGAACATCCGCGTCTTCGTCACCAACGCCATCGCGCCGGCTCAGCTCAAGAGCTGCGAAGTGGACGAAGAACGCAAACGCGTGAAGATTTATGTGGCCGATGACCAACTCTCGCTCGCCATCGGCAAGCGCGGCCAGAACGCCCGGCTCACCGCCAAGTTGACTGGCTGGCAGGTGGACATCGAGCCTGCGGTCGTGAGCGCGCCGGTTGGCTTCGATGAGCGCGTGGCTCAAGCCATCCAAACCATCGCCAACATCCCCGGCCTCACTGCGGAACAAGCCGCTGTGTTGGTCAATAGTGGTTTCCACAGCGTGGAAGATCTCATTCAAGTCGAAATCACCGACCTCGCGGACATCCCGCAACTCGCCGAGCAGTCCGAAGCCATTCTCGCCGCCATCAAAGGCGAGGCCACCCGTCGCGCAGAAATCGTCGGAGGCGCCGGCAAGTAAGTTTTAATCCCGGCGGCATTCGCGCCGGGAACCCACACACGTATGCCCGTTCGTATTTACGACATCGCCAAGAAGTTCAAGGTTGAGAGCAAGGTCATCCTTGCCAAAGCCAAAGAGCTGGGCATCACTGCCGCCAAGGTCGCCTCGAGCTCCATTGATAAGATTTCCGCTGAAGAACTCGAGCGCCACCTCGGCGACACGCCTGCGCCACACGCCCCGACACCCAAGCCGGTCGAGCACACGCCCATCTTGATTGTCGCCCCCCCCGAACCGCCGCCGGCCCCTGCCCCGGTGATCGGGGTCAAGCCCGAGTCTGTTGCGCCAGTCGTCGAGGAGAAACCCGCCGAGATCGCGGTCGAAGCCACTCCTGCACCTGCCGCGCTCGGCGCGACGCTCGGCCAGAAGGTCGGTTTCATCCACCTTGCTCCGCGCGCGCCGCGCCCCGGTGAACGGCCCCCCGCCGGTCGCCCTCCTCTGCCCGGCCGCAACGAGCCGCCGCGCGGTCGTAGCGACGATCGCCGTGACGCCCCGCGCGACCAGCGTTTCGGCGGTGGCCGCACCGCACCGGTGCCCGTTTCAGGAAAGCCGGCCACACCGGCACCGGCCAGATTTGTCGGGCCCACCACCGGCGAGCTAATCATAATGAAGCCGCCGGTGATCGTTCGCGATCTCGCCGAACGGCTCAAGCGCAAGCCGTTCCAGCTCATCGCCGATCTGATGGAGTTGGGTGTTTTCGCCAACGTCAATCAGGCTGTTGACGAGACCATCGCCCAGCGGCTCTGCGCCAAGCACGGTTTC
Source organism: Pedosphaera sp. (assembly GCA_009691645.1). Classification (GTDB taxonomy): domain Bacteria; phylum Verrucomicrobiota; class Verrucomicrobiia; order Limisphaerales; family SIAT01; genus SIAT01. The sequence goes on from SIAT01000101.1 coordinate 2,371, forward strand.
CGCTTCGAGACCGAGAAGCGCGATCGCGGTGGTGGCCAAGTCCACGCCCCTGTCAAAAAGATCGAGATCGACATCGATGACAAGCCCGAGCAGCTCAAGCCCCGCCCGCCCGTGGTCACCATCATGGGCCACGTGGACCACGGCAAAACATCTCTGCTCGACGTGATCCGCAAAGCCGACGTCGTCTCCGGCGAAGCGGGCGGCATCACGCAGCACATCGGTGCCTACACCATTTCCTTCCCACATCCGGAACGCAAAAAGGAAGTCCAGCAGATCACCTTCCTCGATACGCCCGGCCACGCCGCGTTCAGCGCCATGCGCGCCCGTGGCGCCGACGTGACGGATATCGTCGTGCTCGTCGTCGCCGCAAACGACGGTGTGATGCCGCAGACGCTCGAGGCTCTCAGCCACGCGCAGGCGGCCAAGACCGAGATCATCGTCGCCGTCAACAAGTGCGACCACCCGAACGCCAACCCGATGAAGGTTCGCCAGCAGTTGCAGGAGAAGGGTCTCGTTTGCGAAGAGTGGGGCGGCAAAACCATTTTCGTGGATTGTTCCGCGCTCACCAAACAGGGTGTGGACAAGCTGCTTGAATCGGTCCTGCTTCAAGCCGAGGTGATGGAATTGAAGGCCAACCCCGACCGTCGCGCCAAGGGCAACGTGATCGAGTCCGGTCTCCTGCAGGGTGGCCCCACCGCCACCGTACTCGTCCGCAAAGGCACGCTCAAGGTCGGCGAAGTCATTCTCTGCGACCAGTTTTACGGCAAAGTCCGCGCGCTCATCGACGAGGATGGCCAGCGCCTCAAGGAAGCCGGACCGTCTGTCGCCGTGCGCGTGCTCGGCCTCAACGGCGTTCCCGAAGCCGGCCACGAGTTCATCATCATCGAGAACGAGAAGGCCGCCCGCGCCACCGCCGAGGAACGCGAACAGGAAGCGAGAGCGCTCGCCGAAGATGAGCGCCGGCCGAAGGTCACGCTCGAAAATCTCTTCGCGACCATCACCGCCGAGCAGGCCAAGACGCTCAAGATCGTCGTCAAGGCGGACACTCAAGGTTCTGTCGAAGCCATCGTCGAGGCGCTCAAGAAGTTCGACATGAGCAAGGTCACGCTCGACATCATTCACCACGCCGTCGGCACCGTGACCGAGAGCGACATCCTGCTCGCCTCGGCTTCCAAGGCCATCGTGCTCGGTTTCCACACCCGCATCGACACCGGCGTGGCCAATACCGCCAAGCACCACGGCGTGCAGATCAAGCTCTATGCCATCATCTACGAGTTGATCGACGAGGTGAAACTCGCCATGGCTGGCCTGCTTGATCCGATCCTCAAAGAGGTCGTCACCGGTGCCGCCGAGATCCGCCAACTCTTCGGCCTCTCCAAGGGCGGCAACGTCGCCGGCTGTTACGTCAACTCCGGCCGGATCGCCCGCGGCAAGGTCCGCGTGCTCCGCCGCAAGGGACTCATCTTCGAAGGCGTCACCCTCTCCCTCCGCCGCTTTCAGGACGAGGTCAACGAAGTCCGCGCCGGCATGGAGTGCGGCATCCGGCTCGATGGGTTCAATGACTTCGAGGTGGGCGACATCATCGAGTGCTACGCCATCGAGAAGGTCGCTCAACAACTGTAAATTGACCTAGTTCACTGGAGGACGTCACATGGCTCCCCGCCGACAAGACCGGGTTCGCGAGTTGCTCAAACGCGCCGTGGGCGAAGTGATCCGGCGCGAGATTTCCGTGAGCGAGGGCGGCCTCATCACGGTGAATGACGTGGGTGTCACTCCCGATCTCAAATCCGCCACCGTCTTCATCAGCATCCTCGGCGGCCCCGAGCAGAAGAAAAAAGGGCAGTCCATCCTCAATGAAAAAGGCGTGTGGCTCCAGATGCAGGTCGCCCGCGAGATTATCCTCAAGTACACCCCGCGCCTCCGTTTCGTGGTGGATGATTCCATCGAGCGCGGCAACCGTGTCCTCCACATCCTCGAGGAGTTGGAGAAGAAAAATCTCCCCGACGCCACCGAAGAATGAAGTCTCGCCCGCAGATCATCGAGCGCATCCTTGAACGTATCGCCGAGAGCCGCACCATCTGCGTCGTCGGCCACGTCCGCCCCGATGGTGATTGCGTCGGCTCCCAGCTAGCCCTCGCCCTCGCCCTGCGCGGCGAAGACAAGCGCATCACCATCTGGAATCAGGATTCCGTCCCCGCCAAGCTCCGCTTCCTCGATCCTGCAGGTCTTCTTGCGAAACCCAAGCGCGGCGAGAAGTTTGACCTCGTCATCGCCACCGACTGCGCGAGTTTCGAACGGCTCGGCACCGTCGGCCCCTGCATCGAGCAGCGCAAGCTTCTCATCAACATCGACCATCACGGCAGCAACACCCGCTACGGCGACATCAACTGGATCTCCAGCCGCGAGCCTTCCACTGGCGAGTTGATCTATCGTCTTCTCAAATGGGCGCGCTGGCCCATCACCCCCACCATCGCCAACTCCCTCTTCACCGCCATCTCGACCGACACCGGCTCGTTCCAATACCCCTCCACGCGTCCAGCCACCTACCACACGGCGGCGGATCTCGTGAAGCGCGGCGCCGATCTGGCGAAGGTCTGCAACGAGGTCTATCAATCCTACCCACTCTCCCGCGCGCGGTTGCTGCGGCACGTGTTCAACAAATTCCGCCTCGCGCACGAAAATCAGATCGCCTATTTCTGGCTCAAGCAGGCCGACTACACCCGCACCGGCGCCGAGCCGAATGACAGTGAGGGTCTCATCGACCACATCCGCGACATCGAGCCAGTCGTCGTCGCCTGCGTCTTCGAAGAGGCCGCGCCCAATCTCACACGCATCAGCCTGCGTTCGAAGGACAGCCGCGTGAATGTCAGCGAGATCGCCCAGCAATTTGGCGGGGGCGGCCACTCCGCCGCCGCCGGCGCACGCATCACCGGCAGTCTCCTTGCCACTCAACGTCGCGTCATCAAAGCCATCAAACACGCGCTCGCGGCCGTTAAATAAATGGAGACCTTCGGTGAATTCGACGGCGCTCTGCTCGTGGACAAGCCGGCCGGCCCCACCTCGCACGACATCGTGGACATCATCCGCGCCCATCTCGGTCTGAAAAAAGTCGGCCACTGCGGCACGCTCGATCCCGGCGCCACCGGCCTGCTGATCGTCGTGCTCGGCAAAGCCACGCGGCTCTCCGAGAAGTTGATGAGCGACGACAAAGTGTACGAAGGGTGCGTCCGCTTCGGCGCCACCACCGACAGCTACGACGCCAAAGGCTCCATCACCGCCACCGCGCCGGTCCCCCCGTTGACATTGGATCAACTCAACGACGCCACCAGCGCCTTCACCGGTGACCTGATGCAGGAACCGCCGATGGTTTCCGCCGTCAAACAGGGCGGCGTGCCGCTGTACAAACTTGCGCGCAAAGGCATCGAAGTCGAACGCAAGCCCCGCCTCGTCCACATCTACAACTTCCGTTTCACCGACTACATCGAGCCGTTCGGTTGGTGCCGCGTGGCCTGCACCAAGGGCACCTACGTCCGCAGTCTCGCGCATGAACTCGGCCAGAAGCTCGGCTGCGGCGCGCATCTCCAGCACCTGCGCCGCACCGACTCCGGCAGGTTCAATGTGACCAACGCCATCGAGGTGGAGCAACTCATCCAGACGCCCCCCAGCCAACTCGCCACGCGCATCATCCCGTTTCTCAAGCTGGCCAAGTGAACGATGAAAATCCTCCGGCACGCCCGCGAACTCGATCGAGGCCCGCGCAAAGCCTGCCTCGCCATCGGCGTGTTTGACGGCGTGCATCTCGGCCATCAGCAGGTCATCCGCCAAGCCGTCGCCGATGCCCGCCAGCACGAGAGTCTCGCCGTCGTCGTCACCTTCGATGCCCATCCGAACACCGTCGTCGCGCCGGCACGCGTCCCGCCGTTGCTGCAATCGCTGCCGCAAAAACTTCGCGCCATCGCCGCGCTCGATGCGGACGCCACGTTGTTGCTGCACTTCGATAAAACATTGAGCCAGCAGCCCGCCGAGGAATTCATCCGCACCCTCGCACGCGACCTCGGCCCGCTCGCCAGCCTCTGTGTCGGAGGCGACTTCACCTTCGGCCACCAACGCGGCGGCAATGTGGCACTGCTCAAAAACCTCGGTGGCGAGCTGGGATTCGCCGTTCACGGTCTCGCCTCGGTTGCCTTGAACAACGAACCGGTCAGCAGCACACGTATCCGCGAAGCCGTTCGCCACGGCGATTTTGACACCGCCGGACAAATGCTCGGCCGAACCTTTTCATTGGCCGGCGAAATTGTTCGCGGTGACGCGCGCGGTCGCGAACTCGGTTTTCC
>SIAT01000102.1 GCA_009691645.1 Pedosphaera sp.
CCCGATCAACTTCAGCCGACGTTGCGGCTCGATGCGGAGACAGGCTTGGCCGACATCACGTTGGACACTGTGGCGGAGTTGGCGCGGCTTGAGCCTTTTGGACAGGGCAACCCCGCCGTGCAGCTCGTGGTGCGTGGACTCCGGTGCAGCCGTCCGCCGTTGAGGATGGGCAAAGAGAAGCAGCACGCGAAGCTTTTCGTGACCGATGGCACGGCGAGTGCCGAAGCGGTATTTTGGGGCGTGGGCAAAGCCGCGCTGCCCGATGGCAACTTCGATCTCGCCGCTGTGCCGCAGGTCAACGAGTTCAACGGCCGCCGATCCGTGCAACTCAAGGTTCTCGACTGGCGAGCTGCGGCGACTTAAAAAGACGCATGGTTTCCGCTGTCATTGTCGCCGCCGGTCAAGGCACCCGAATGGGGCCGGGCGTGGACAAGCTTTTCCTCGAGGTCGCCGGCCGACCGGTGGTGGCTCACACGTGGGCGCAGTTCGATGCGGCGGGGTGTGTGGATGAAATTGTGCTCGTCGTCCGAGAAGGGATGCGGGGCGCGTTCGAGGAATTGGCGCGGCAACATGGTTTTCGTAAACCGCACCGGTTTGTGCTGGGCGGCAAAGAGCGGCAGGACTCGGTCTGGAATGGTTTGGCGACGCTCTCATTGCAGACGGAGATCGTGGTGATTCAAGACGGGGCGCGTCCGTGCGCGGATGAAGCGTTGATTGCCGCGACGATTGCCGCTGCTCGGAGGACCGGCGCGGCGGTAGCAGCTCAGCGAGTCACGGATACGATCAAGGAATCGGACGGCGGCACGCGCATCACGCGCAATGTGGATCGCGCGCGGCTTTGGTCGGTGCAGACGCCACAGACGTTCCGTGTGGAAGTGATCCGCCGCGCGTTGGCGGCTGTGCGCGAGCGGGGATTGCATGTCACCGACGACACGGCTGCGTGCGAATGGATCGGTCAACCGGTGGAGTTGGTGGAAGGAATCACCCCGAATCCGAAGGTGACGACGCCGGCCGATCTGCCGTACATCGAATGGCTGATGCGTGGCGGAGGAGATTGAGGCGGCGCGTCCGCCCGCGAAGTTTTTCTATTCGCTGACTTGCCAATATCGTGAAGGAAATCTACAGTCCGATGGTCACAAAGGACATTTTATGAAGAAGCGAATTATCTACACGCTGCTCCTCAGCATCCTCGGCCTGAACCTCCTCCTCGGCGCGCAGATCTACATCGGGCAGGCGCAGGCCGCAGGCCGCGAGGATGTGTACGCGAACATGGAGGTCTTCACCCGTGTGCTGGAATTGGTACGCCAGAACTACGTGGACGGCTCGAAGGTGAGCTACGAAGACCTGGTCAACGGTGCGCTCAAAGGGATGATCAACACGCTCGATCCGCACAGCGAGTTCATGGACGCGCGGAAGTTCGATGATCTGCGCAAGGATACCAGCGGCGAATTCGGCGGCGTGGGGATCGTTGTCTCGCTGCGCGATAATATCATCACCGTGGTCGCGCCGATGGATGATTCGCCGAGCGCGAAAGTCGGCATCGCCACCGGCGATCGCATCGTGAAAATCGACGGCCAGAGCACGGAGAAGATTACGCTCAACGACGCCGTGAGCAAACTGCGGGGCAAGCCGGGCACGAAAGTGACGATCTCGATCATGCGCGCTTCGTTCCAGAAACCGAAGGACTTCACACTCGAGCGCGCCATCATCACGGTCAGCACGGTGCGCGATGCGAATGGCCGCGGCGAATTCGTGCTGGGCGCGGACAAGGCCGGTTACGTGCGCCTCTCCTCCTTCGGCGAGCACACGGGCGACGACCTCGAGAAGGCGTTGCAGAAGCTCGAAGTGCAGGGGATGCAATCGCTCGTGCTGGATCTGCGCGATAATCCCGGCGGCCTGCTCGACCAAGCCGTGCGAGTAAGCGAGAAGTTCCTTATCAAAGGTCAACTCGTCGTTTCCACCGAGGGCCGGACCGCTTCCGAGCGCACGCAGCACAAGGCCATGGGCAGCCTTCATCCGAAGTTTCCGATGGTCATTCTCGTCAATGAAGGCAGCGCCAGCGCCTCCGAGATTGTTGCCGGTTGCCTTCAAGACCTGAAGCGCGCCGTGCTCATCGGCGAGAAGACTTTCGGCAAAGGCTCCGTGCAAAGCATCCTGCCGCTCAAGGATGGCGCTGCGCTGCGGCTCACGACTGCGAAGTACTACACGCCGAGCCATCGCGAGATCCACGGGAAAGGCATCCTGCCCGACACCGTGGTGCCGATGAGCCCTGAACTGGAGCGCGACGTCGCACTCAAGCGCTCCGTTGGCGGCATCGAGTCGCTCGATGAAAAGGACCGCGAACGTGTCCGCAACGCGCGCGATCTGCAGCTCGACCGCGCCCTCGAGGTGCTCAAGGCGATGGGTAAAGTCGCGGCCAAGTAGCCGCGCCTTCGCAACGCTCCGCTGGCCGATGCGCCTTCTTGCCATCGAGACTTCGTGCGACGAGACCAGCGCAGCCGTCGTGTGCGATGGCGCGGTGCTGAGCAACGTCGTTTTCTCCCAGATCAAACTCCACGCAGAGTACGGCGGCGTGGTGCCCGAGCTTGCCACGCGCGAGCATCTGCGCAATCTCCTCCCGGTCGCCCGCGCCGCACTGAGCGAAGCGGATCTCCGCGTCGATCAGATTGATGCCGTCGCCGCCACCCAGGGGCCGGGATTGCCGGCGGCGTTGATGATCGGATTCAAGGTCGCGCAGTCGTTCGCCTTCGCGTTGCGCAAGCCGTTCCTCGGCGTGAATCATCACGAGGCGCATCTCTATTCGCCGTGGATCACCGGCACGCCGCCGCGCGCCGGCTTCGCCGTGTTCGAGCCGAACATCTCGCTCATCGTCAGCGGCGGCCACACGATGCTCGTCCATGTGGAGGGCGAATTGAAGCACCGCGTGCTCGGTGGGACGATTGATGACGCCGCCGGCGAATGTTTCGACAAGGTCGCCAAGCTCATCGGCCTGCCGTATCCCGGCGGGCCGGAGTTGGACAAGCTCGCCGCGCAGGGGAATCCGCGCGCGTTCGATTTCCCGCGTCCGTTGTTGAACGAGGCGAACGACGATTTCAGTTTCAGCGGCCTGAAGACTTCCGTGCGCTATTTCCTGCGCGACCATCCGCATCTGCTCGCCGACGCGCAGGGCTTGCGCGATCTCTGCGCGAGCACGCAGGCGGCCATCGTGCAGGTGCTGGTGACGAAAACGATGCGCGCGGCGAAGCGCCTCGGCGTGCGGTGTGTCACCGCTTCGGGTGGTGTGACCTGCAACTCGGGACTGCGCAGCGAGCTGGCGGCTGCGTGCGCGAAGCATGGTTTCACGCTGCGCCTCGCGGAGAAATCTCTCTGCACGGACAACGCCGCGATGATCGGGATCCTCGCCGAACGGAAACTGCTCGCGGGCCACGGGCCTGCGGGATCCGACGCCGAGGTCAACGTCGGCTGGGCGTTAGCGTGACCACGTGACGCTCACTTCTTCTGCTTCGATCCGAAGCGTTCCTGAAACGCTTTCACCGCCTCGGCGCGTTCGGCGTCGTTGAGTTTGCCATCGCCATCCTTGTCGAAGGGCTTGAGCGCCTGAATCGCCTCGCGATCGCGTCCGCGGTTCATCCCGCCCGCCGCGATCCCCTGCGTGAGATGCTCGGTGTCCACCGTGTAGGCGTAGAAAGCGATGCACATCTCGTCCGTCGTCTGCTCGCCCCAGCGGACGGCTTTGGGCGGGCGGCTCGGGTTGGCGGGGTTGTTTTCCGAGTTGTCGTAGTGCGCGGTGAGCTGGATTTTCGTGCCGCCCGGGAACTTGAGCGGCTCCTTGAAATGATAACCGAACTGCCAGTTGAAGTCCCAGTCGGGCACGGTGACCATCGGCTGCTTGTTTCCGTTGGGGAGCGTCGCCTCCACTGTCATCGCGCGGCCGATCAGGTGCATGTGCGGCCAGACGGCGAGCACGGTCACATTCGCCGGCACGGTGTAGCTGTTGGTGACGGCGTAATTCGCGTCGCCCGGCTGGATGTTCAGCCCGGGGAAGGCGTGCGTGTGGACGCGCACTCGTTTATCCACCGGTTGCTTGCAGAAATGGAAGCCGATCTTCGTGTGGTCGGTCTCGACCTTGCCCGTCTTGTTGTAATGCACCTGCAGGATGATGTCCGCCCCCTTTGGCACGAGCAGGCCGTGGCCGGCGGGCAGATGGCGTGGGTTCTTTCCGGGCGCCCAGCCTTCGAGCCATTGTGCGCCCGGCACACCGGGCCCCCCGAACGTCCGATAGCCCGTCTCGGGCGTGGCCTCGTCGCGTTCGCGCCCTTTGCCGGTGGTATCGGTGAAGGCGACAACGTGATGGACGACACGCCGGTTTCCGGGCCGCACCTCCATCACCGAGATGAAACGGTCCTCGGCGAACTTCGTCGGGATGACGAAGCACTGGTACACATCGCGCCCCTCCGCTTCGAGGGTGAATTCACGGTCGGCTTGCAGCACCAAGTCCGGCTCGCCGAGCGTCCAGCCCGCGGTGAACTTCGGCGCGGGCAGCAAGTCCGCGCGGTTGCCTTCGGGCGCGCCGTTCGCAGCCCATTCCTTGATCAGCGCGATCTGCCCGTCACTCAGGCGCGGGTTATCGTGATACGCCACGAGGTCGGGGGCGGCCTTCCACGGCGGCATCAGCCGTTTCTCCACCGCGGCGCCGACGGTCTTGGCCCGCTTGCGCGCCTCCTCGTAGGTGAGCAATGAGAAAGGACCGACCTCGCCGGGCCGATGGCAGGCCGCACAATGGGCGAAGAGAATCGGCGCGATGTCCTTGGTGAACGTCGGCGCGGCTTTGGCCTGTGCGGCGGGCGCGAGAGACGCGAGCGATACGAGTGCGGCGAGGAGGAATACGGAGCGGTTCATTTCTTCTTCCGTTCAGGAATGAAACAGCCGACGGCTTTGGTCTCGGCCACGACCACCGGCTTGCCGGCGAGCACGGGCAGGAGCGCCTCGCGCAGGTCATGTCGTGTCGTCACGTTGCGTTCCCGGCCCAGATCCTGGAAACGGTTATTGATCCGCCCACGATAGAGCACCTTGCCCGCGGCACCCACCACCACCGCCTCCGGCGTGACGGTCGCGCCGGTCTTTTGGGCCAACTCCAGCCGCGGATCGAGCAACAACGGACCCGGTAGCTTGAACTCATTCGCGTGCCGTTTCACGGCGTCGGCGGTCGTGTCATAATCGGGATAAACCATATAGAACGGCACCGGCGCGAACTCCTTCGCCAGTCACCTGATCTCCGGCGCATAGACGTTCGAGATGGGGCAATCGCAGGCCAGGAAGAGCAACACGGCTGCCTTGTGCGATCCGGGTGCGAGCGGCAGGTGCGCCTTTCCATCCACATCGCGCCAGAGCAGGAGTTCAGCCGCCCAGAGCAGCGGGGCGACCAGACTGAACAGGATGATTAGCACGCGCGACAGCATCATTTCAATCCAGAGACGGCTCGGCCTCGGATTGGTTATCGACCATAACGGCCGGACACGATTTGTCGAGTGGCAACCGATTGACCCGCCATGACAATCACTTGATGCCTCACAATTTTTTGAAAAAATCAAAAAGTGTGAAAGATTGGGGTCACCGCCAGCGATTCATTAGGTAGATGCGAACCGTTACGGACAACCGCCATGGGGCAAACCCAAGGAACCGATCATGACGGCCAGATGGGTGCTGCTGTTACTGCTGTGTGCTACCACGGTCCATGCCGATCGGCGGCCCTACTGCCACTCGGCGTTCCTAAGAAAAGCGGAGGCAGCGCAAGCCCCAGCGGCCGGAACACAGTCGGGAGCGGTGGACCAGATCGCTCGGCAGCGTGGCCGTGCGGAATTGCGAGTGGCTATCTCCTCGCAGGTTTCGTTGGTGACGCTTAATCCGTCTCCCGCAAGTTCGCAGACGAATAAGTTACAGATTCATGGTTCAGGGGAATTTCAGGAGAGAATCAACCGTCCATTGAATTTGCTCAAGGAAAAGGATCCCGAAGCGTACGGTATTGTATTAAACAATCTGGATTTAATGACAGAAAGCTCCCGTTGGACATGTGTGGATGTCGATAAGAGGGTTACCTACTTCAACTTGAGGGATACGGTGGACGTTTTCTGGTGTGCTAGCGGGTTGGTTCACGAGGCTATGCATGTTGTCTATTCCCAAAACAATATTCTGTCTTGGGGAACTGCGGCGGAATTGTTTTCCATTGCGAGGCAGCATAAATCGTTGCTCAAAATAGGTGCCCCTTCATGGATGTCCAGTTATGTTGCCGCCTTGGATGGCACGCACTGGATGCAATCGAGGTGAGGAGAGAATCGTGTGCTCCAGCCTTCGAGAGTCTTGAAATAAAAAGCAATAGATGCTAGTGTGTCGGCCATGACGCCCCACTCAACTGGATGAAGCGTGTGAAATGACCCGAAGTTTTCAAATAACGCGATGGTTAGACACTGTGCGCCGGATGGTGCGCGCCTGCTGTGCCGGCCTTTTGCTGTCGTGCCTCGTCGCGTCACTGGGCGCGGCGGAGTCGGGGCCGTTGCGGGTGCTTTTCGTGGGCAACAGCCACACGTGGATTGATAAAGCCTATGATGTGCCGAGGACGGTTGCGGCGTTGGTGAA
>SIAT01000103.1 GCA_009691645.1 Pedosphaera sp.
ACCGTGCCGTGCCTGTGCCGGATAGTGAACGAGAGCTAAAACCGTTGAAGGTTTCGTTGAAGGTTTTCCCGTCACCCCAAGCAAACCCCTATAAAATAAAGGGTTTTGATTGGAGGCGAGGGTCGGAATCGAACCGACGAATGCAGCTTTTGCAGAGCCGTGCCTTACCACTTGGCTACCCCGCCGTCCGTTGGGGGAGCGCAGAGTAAAATCCCGGCGCGCCACCCGCAAGCGCAAGTTTCAACGACTTCTCACGCCGGCCCGCCCAGCCGCGCCCGATGCCGCCACAGTTCGCGCGGCTTGAAGATGCCCGCAGGTGTGAGGATGCCGGCGATCAGCTCCGGTGGCGTCACGTCGAAGCCGGGGTTGCGCGCGCCGCTCGTCGGGTTCGCCACGCGCACGTACTCGCGCCGGCCCCGCCGCGTCACGCCCCACGCGCCGAGCGTCTCGTCCGCGTGCCGTTCCTCGATCGGGATGTCACGGCCCGACTTCATGTTCCAGTCAATCGTCGAGAGCGGAATCGCGACGTAGAACGGAATGTCGTGGCGCTGTGCCAGCACCGCTTTGGTGTAGGTGCCGATCTTGTTCGCCACCTCACCGGTGCGTCCGAGCGTCCGGTCGCTGCCGACGATGACGAGGTCCACCTCCCCGCGCGACATCAGGAAACCCGCCGCGTTATCAGCGATGACCTCGTGCGAAATCCCCTGCTGCGCCAGCTCCCACGCGGTGAGTGACGCGCCTTGGCAACGCGGCCGCGTCTCATCGCAGAAGACGTGGAATTTTCGCCCCGCCGCCTGCGCCGCGTACATCGGCGCGGTGGCCGTGCCCACATCCACGAACGCGAGCCAGCCGGCGTTGCAATGCGTGAGCACACGTGCGCCATCGCGAATCAACTTCACTCCGTGCCGGCCGATGGCTTCGCAATGCGCCACAACTTCGTCGGCGAAATGCTCCGCCGCCGCGAGCGCGAGCGTCTGCCGTTCCGCGACTGTCTGGCCCGCGGCCATCTTGCGCCGCACTTCGACCATCGCATTCACGGGATCCACCGCCGTCGGCCGCGCTTCCTTCAATGTCTGGAATGCTTTCTCCATGTGCCGCTCGAAGGCGGCGAGACCCGCGCCGTGGAAAGCGCGCGCGCCCTGCGCCAGCCCGTACGCCGCCGTCGCGCCAATCGCGCCCGCGCCGCGCACGATCATCTCGGTGATGGCGCGTGCGGTCGCGCGATAGTCGGGCGTGCGCACCAACTGGAAACGGTGCGGCAAAAGCCGCTGCTCGATGAGCACCACGGCATTGGTCCGTGCATCAAAACTCACCGTACGATAGTGGCGCGTCCTGTTCCGTGTCTTGACGTTCATGGTGTTGGCCCGTGTTCCAATTTCCCGCAGCAACCGAAGCTGAGTCAAGCCCCCCGCTCACAGCGCAAGCAGCAGTTTCTTGATCTCGCCCAGCCGCGCCTTGGCGTCTCGCTTCGTCAGGCGTGGGAATTTACCGGCGAGCGTGATGAAGTCTCGATTGCGCATTAGCTTGAGGCGGTCGTTCTCCGTTTCAATGGCCGTCACGGCTTTGTCGGCGGCGAGAATCTTCAACTCACCCACGAGCAGCAGCAATTCCACCGCAGCGGGCAGTGGCCCGAAACGATCACGCAACTCCGCACGCAGCGTCGCGAGCGCCGTCTTGTCGGTCGCCTGCGCTAGCTTGCGATAGATGTCGATGCGGGCGCGCGCTTCGCCGATGTAATTCATCGGCAGGAAGGCGGCGCCGCGGCGGCAGGTGTTCCGCTCTTCCTCGGCCGCGACGGTTTCATCGAAACGGATGTAAGTCGGCACCTCGCGCGGTATGCTCAAATCTTCCTCCGCCTCTTCGCGCCGCACCGATTGCTTCTCTGGGCGCACTTCCTCTTCCGGACGCAGCGCGAGGAAATCGAATTCCACACGCACTTCCACGCGGGGCTTCACCTTTTCACCCTTGAGCGCGGCGACACTCTGCTTGAGAAGCTGGCAGTACAGATCGAAGCCGACCTCGGTGATGTGGCCACTCTGCTCTGCACCGAGCAGGTTGCCGGCGCCGCGGATCTCGAGATCGCGCATCGCGATTTTGAAACCGCTGCCGAGCGTGGAGTATTGCTTGATGGCGCTGATGCGCTTGCGCACATCGCTCAGCAACGCCGCGTGGCGTGGCAGCAACAGATAGGCGTAGGCCTGATGTTTGTAGCGGCCCACGCGGCCGCGGAGTTGGTAGAGGTCGCTCAAGCCGAAGCGGTCCGCGCGGTCGATGATGATCGTGTTCGCGTTGGGGATATCGATGCCGCTCTCGATGATGGTGGTGGAGAGCAGCACGTCCGCCTCGCCGTTCACGAAGGCCGTCATCACTTCTTCCAGTTCGTCCGCGTGCATCTGGCCGTGGCCCACAAGAATCCGCGCGTGCGGTACCAACGCGCGCAACTTCTGCTGCATCACGTGGATGCTCATCACGCGGTTGTGCAGGAAAAAGACCTGGCCGCCACGGTTCAACTCGCGCTGGATCGCGTCGCGGATCAGCCGTTCATCGTACTGCACCACGAGCGTCTCCACCGGCAGACGGTCCTGCGGCGGCGTCTCGATGGTGCTCATGTCGCGCGCGCCGGTGAGGGCGAGATAGAGCGTGCGCGGAATCGGCGTGGCGCTCAACGTCAGCACATCGACCATCCGTCGGAGCATCTTGAACTTCTCCTTGTGCAACACGCCAAAGCGCTGCTCCTCGTCGATCACCACCAACCCGAGATCCTTGAACTGGATGTCCGCCTGCAGCAAGCGATGCGTGCCGATTACGATGTCCGCCGCGCCGGCAATCAGATCCTTCACCACGACCTGCTGCTCGCGCTTGGTGCGGAATCGCGAGAGCAGCTCCACGCGGATTGGATAATCCGCCATCCGCTCGCGGAAGGTATTGAAGTGTTGCTGCGCCAGCACGGTCGTCGGCACCAGCATGGCGACCTGCTTGCCATCCATCACCGCCTTGAACGCCGCGCGGATTGCCACCTCCGTCTTGCCGAAACCGACGTCGCCGCAGATCAACCGGTCCATCGGACGCGGCGTTTCCATGTCCTTCTTCGTCGCCTCGATGGCGCGCACCTGATCCCGCGTCTCCTCGTAAATGAACGCCCCTTCGAACTCGCGCTGCCACGGCGTGTCCGTCGCGATCGCGTGGCCCGGCTGCGATTCCCGCGCCGCCTGTATCGCGAGCAGCTCCGCCGCGAGATCACGCACGGCACGCTCGGCCTGCTCCTTCGCCTTTGCCCAGCGCTTGCCGCCGAGCGTGTTCAACGCCGGCCGCGCTTTGCCGGCGCCGACGTACTTGCCCACCAGATGCGCCTCGCTCACCGGCACGTAGAGCCTCGGCGGCGCTTGGTTCGGATCGCCCGCCGCGTACTCGATCACCAGGCATTCCTGGCCCGGCTCCGATTTCTCCTCCACGCCCGACGCATTGCGCCGCGTCGTCGTCGGGAGCATTTTCAAACCGAGATAACGCCCGATGCCGTGCTGCAGGTGCACGACGAAGTCGCCTTCCTCCAGCTCGGTGAAATTGATGTCGAACGCCGAGCGCGCCGCCTGCGCGTGCGGCGACTTCAGCCGCCGCGGCCGTTGCACCTTGTAACGGCCGAAGATCTCCGCGTCGGTCACGACCACCAGCCGTGCTTCCACGCCGAGAAACCCGCGTGCAATCGCGCCGAGATGCACGGCGAGCGGCGAGCTGTCCGCATCGCCAAAACCATACTCCTGCCAGATTTCTCCGAACCGCTGCCGTTCCCCCTCGTTATTGCAAAAGACGTGGACCTCGTAGTTCTGCCGCGACCAACGGTGCAACTGCGCGAAGAACTCGCGCCGCTGCGCCTCGGCGATCTGCTGATCCGGCGCACGTGTCCCGAGCGGACGAAACGCGTCGAGGCTCACCAGTTCCAACCCGATGGAATCCACCGCCGGCGACACGCCAGAATCGTCTTCGACCGTTTCGATTTCTTCCACAAGCGCCATCGCCGTCATGCCGCGCGCAGACATCGCCGCCTGAAGTTCCTCCCAACTGACATGGAGCCGATCGCCTGCCGGCACCTGCTCGGTGTACTGCTCCGCAGCCACAGCCAACGCGGCCGGACCGCATAGCAAGACAATCGCCTCGCTCGGCAAGAAATCGAGCAGCGTGGCCCCGACCGGCGCGGCTGCGGCAGACGCCGCTTCGGCACGTTTCCTGAGCAAACCCAACTCACCGCCCGGCGGAAACGTCGCCTCCGTGATTTCTTCGCGAGAGATTTGAGTGAGTGGATTGAACGTGCGCAGCGACTCCAGCTCGTCGCCGAAAAACTCCAGCCGCACCGGCCAAGGGCTGGTGAGCGGCCACGCGTCCACGATGCCGCCGCGCAGCGCGATCTCGCCTTTCTGTGTCACCTGCGCCTCGGGTTCGTAGCCCTGTTCCTCGAGCCATTCAATGAAGTCGAGCGGTTCGCTCCGGTCGCCGCGGCGCAGCACACGCGTCCGCTCGCGAATCATCGCCGCCGGCAACGTCCGCTGCATCAGCGCGACGATGTTCGTGACCACCACCGGCGCAACCGACGGCGAGACGCGGGAAAGTGCGACCAATGTTTCCAGCCGCTCGGCGATCACGTCCGCGTGCGGCAACCGTGATTCGTTCGGGAGCACTTCCCATGACGGGAAAAAAAGAGGGCGCACGGCGAGCCACGTCTCCAAGTCTTGCTGAAAACTCTCCTGCGTCTTCACGCCATCGGCGACCACCACAATGGGGCGCCGCGGGAATTGGTGGTGCAGGAACGCCGCGAGAAACGGCTGGGCGGCTGGAGGGACGCCGGCGCATGAAAACAGTCCTCCCCGCTCCACACGCCGCAGCAGGGCCTGCGCGGCGGGAGCTGTCCGGAGTGCGGCGAGCGGCTCGCCGATATTTCCGCCTGAGCGCATTTTCGCCAAGCCTGTCCACGCTCGCATGGCGCGCGCGTCACCGTCAAGACACCGGCCGCATCTTTCCGCTTCGCGGCCGTGGGCGATTCTGATTGAATGCAGCTCTTGTCCAACCGTCTTAACCGCGGATGAAGATGCTGCTGATCGTTCTGGTGGCTGCGGGTATCGGCTTCACTGCCGGATACCTCATCGTGGGTTCGCGCCCGTTGTCCGCACCGACCCAGATCATCATTGTCCAAACCAACACATCGAAAAAATCGTTGAAGTTGGAAGTGCCGTTGCGCCGCAAGATGGCAGGCCCCACAAGTGCAACGGCGACGGGCGCTCCCACCACGGTTACCGGGCCGAATCCGCGGGAGATTCTGGAGCGACTGGAGCAGACGAAGCTGCGGCCCGGCCCCGAGCAATCGCAGAACATCCGGCGTGTGATCCAGCTTTTCGAGGAGCTCACCGACTGCGGTCCGGCGGCGCTTCCGGGCATCCGTGAATTCCTCGCGCGCAACCTCGAATCGGATTACGAAGAGGACACCGACGAGATCCGCAGCGGCTGGCGCGACGGGATGACCACGGATTTCCTGCTCCCGCCCTCGCTTCGTCTTGGCCTGTTGCGCACAGCGCAGCGCATCGGCGGCGGGGACGCCGAGCATATCCTGGTGGACGTTTTGAACAGTACCGGCCGCGGCGTGGAGACGGCTTACATCACGCGGTTGCTGGAAGAGATCGCCCCGCAGAAATACAAAGAGGCCGTGCTCGCCACCGCGCACGAACTGCTCACGCGTCCCGCGCTCACCGGCGAATTGAACCGACTCGATCGGCGCGATCAGGAATGGCTCTTTGGCGTCCTGCGCTTGTATCAGGACGCGTCGTTTGCCCAGCAAGCGCAAGCGCGACTGATCCGCGATGACGGCACGGTGGATAGCAGCGCGCTCGGTTATCTGAACGATGCATTGCAGGGCAAAAGCGTGCCGATGCTGACGCTGGCGTATCAGGACAACCGACTGACGAACAACGGCGCGCGCTTCCAAATCGCCTACACGGCCGTGCGCTACGTCGGCGTCGAGTCGGCCGCCGACCAGTTCCTGCAGACCGTGCTGGAGGATCCGAAAAACTCCGGCGACATGATGAGCGAACTGATCCGCTCGCTCTCCGAACGCGGGTTGGAAAACCGGCGTGAGCCGAGCGATCTGGATCTGCAGGTGCTCGCCGCACGACAATCGTTGCTCGAGACCTTCCTCGTCGGCCATCCGAAGTTCAAGCGGACCGAGGATCTGACGAGAACCATCCGCCTCATCGGCATCATGCGCTCACCAACGGCTTCAAAGCCAAAAGAAAGATAAAGAGCAGCGCGGTTCCTGACTTCAGCCAAACTTTGGGCTGACAAACCCCGCCGTTGCAGCTTCAATCCCGCGCTGATGCGCAACCCGATTATCGTCGCGTTGGATGTGCCGGACGCCGCCGCCGCGCTGCGCCTGGCCGAACGACTCACGCCTGTTGTCGGTGCGTTCAAAATTGGCAAAGAGCTTTTCACCGCCGCCGGGCCGGACATCGTCCGCCAATTCCGCGCAACGGGCGCGCCGGTTTTTCTCGACCTCAAATTTCACGACATCCCGAACACCGTCGCCAAAGCTGTCGAGACTGC
>SIAT01000104.1 GCA_009691645.1 Pedosphaera sp.
CGGCCGGGCGCCGGATTGAACTTCCGCGACGCCGTTGTCCCGTTCGACGTGGGATACTGTTCGTAAATCTCCTCGAACAGATTGTTGATCGCGACGAAAGCGCTGAATGACTTGATCGAGTAGCTGAGTTTCGTGTTCGCCACAAAATAGTCATTCGCCGGCATCACGTTATTGATGTCGTTCAGCACGATCTGATCCACGAGTTTCGTTCCCTCCAGTGTCCATTTCCATCCCACCGCCGGCAGGATGTTCACCCCGAAGCTGTATTGCCATTCGGGGATGTGAGGTAAACGGTTTCCGTCCAGACTGCCACCGTGAAAGCGTGCGTCGGAATAGGCGGTGTTGAAATAGAAGTTCAACCACGCGGCCGGCTTGGATTCCAAATTCAGTTCCACGCCTTGACGGATTGCATCGAAGTTCTGATTTTGACCCCACCCTCCCATGAAAGGATTGAACACGAAATCATCTTTCACATGGCTGTAGTAGTAGGTGACGGAACCGCGAAGAAGCTCCGACCGCTCTGTGCGAAGGCCGAAATCAACACTCCGCGCATCGGTCGGCTGGATGGTGGGATTAGCGATGACAGACAGTGAGCCGGAATCATATCCCGCGCTGCCGATGTCCGAACCGCCGGGCAACCGAAATGCACGAGAGAGCGTTCCCCACGCCGTTGCTTTCTCCGCGAATTCATAGGCCAAGCTCGCCTTCGGACTCCACACCGATGCCTTGCGGCCGGCGTCAAAGGATCCCGGTATGAGAATGTCCCACTCGCGATGATCGAAGCGTGTGCCGGCAGTGAAGGTCAGTCGGTCGGTCAGCTTCAGTCGGTCGTTAAGAAAGAGGCTGCCTGTCCAATTATCTGTGGTGGACGATAACGCGCCATTGCCGTAGTTGCTGTAGTATTGCTTCTCCAGTTCCGCTCCCAACAGCAGCTCGTTTTCACGGCCAAACAGGTCGGCATTTTGAACCGCTTGCAGCGTCACGCCATACTTCGGCTGCTCGGTCTCGCTCAGCCAAGGACTCGTCCGCAGACCGCTAACGAAATGGTCTTGTCCGTAAATCTTTCCCTGAAAACTCCAGCCACCGTCAAATGCCGTATCGAATCCGAGTGAAGCCCGATGCTGCGTGTTGCGGGTGAAAGTCTGCGTCGTCCCCTTCTGGCGTGGGTTCGATAAAAACTGCGCCTGTGTGAGGTTATCGGGATCTTCCCCTTCGCTGTGATGAAAGAAATAATCCAACGTCAGGCTGCCCGTGGGCGTCTGGTAGGATGGCTTGATGTGCGTACTCCACATCCGATACGCGCTCGTGTCGCGCCAACCGTCCCATTCCTGCCGCGACGCGTTGAACTGAAGTCGATACGGCCCCTTGCCCGCGCTCGCCTCCATGTTCGCGGAATAGTAACCCAGATTACCCACCGCCACGCCCGTGGTCGCGCGTGCTCCTTCCACTTGCGATTTCTTGGTGATGATGTTGATGACGCCGCCGAGCGCACCCTCGCCATAAATCGTGGAGGCACCGCCGCGAATCACCTCAATGCGCTCGATGCTTTGGAGCGGAATGGAATTCCAAAGGAACGTCGCGTCGCCTGCGTCGTTCACCTTCACGCCGTCCACCAACACGAGCGTTCCGGGCTTGTCGCTGTAACCGCGCAGGGTCAGCTTCGTCCCCGACTGCCCGAACCCCACGGTATCCGTCACGGAAATTCCGACCTCTTGACGCAACAAATCCGGCAGCGTCAACGCTGGTGACTGTCCAATTTCTTTCTGCGTCAAAACCGTCACGTTGCCCGGATACTGCAGCAACGGTTGCTGGCGTTCCGGCAACCGCGTGGCGGTGACGGTCTGTTCCGGCAACCGTGCCGGCGCATTGGTGTTGGTTTGTTGCGCCACCACAGGAATGGCGGCGAGGCCGGCGATGGCCAGTGTTACGAGTCGTTTCATGGTCTCTCTCTTCCGCACAGGGCGGAGGTTGTTTGTTTTGGAGACCAGCGGAGCAGGAAGCAAAAAACCTCCAGCCCCGCAAACGGCGCTGAAGGTAAAAGCACACGCGCCCGTCCCACGCTCACGCGCTGACCGGGCTGGTCCCATCCTTCTCTTTGCGGAGAAGTTGGCCGCAGACATCGCGCGGCCCGACGAGCGCGATCCAACCGGTATCCTGACTCCGGGCTTCATGCCTCGCTCCCGCCTTCCCAGCCTCGCGGCCGGTGGCCTTGGGAGTTTGTAACCCGATACAGTGGCGCAACCGTCCCCGTCTCTCACGGGGTTCCCTGACATTGGATCGCTGGCGGACACTCGCCCGCCATTCTTTCAAAGAACGCCGCGTTGGTAGTCCAACCAACGCCACTTGCCAAGTGTTTTATGAAAATGAAACGAAGCCGTCTGCGCCCGCGCGCACTAAATCTCCCAGCGCAACACGCGCACCGCTGAACCAGCGGGCAACGTCGTCCGTAACGGCACTTCCACCAAGGCGTTCGCCGCCGCCAACGCGCCGAGCGCGTGCGATGCCTGCATCCCGGCCAGATGAACACGACCCTCCTCATCCACTTTCACCCGCATGAAATGCCGGCGGTCGCCGCGATTGACCAGCGGCTCGGCCAGCACACCCGGATGCGCCGCCAGCGAGGTCGCCCGCGTTCCCTGCATTTTCAAAAGCGCCGGTCGGACCAGCAACAGGAACGTGACCAGCCCGGAGATCGGATTGCCCGGCAGACCGAACAGGCATTTCCCGTTGAGCCGGCCGAAGACGAACGGCTTGCCCGGCTTGATCGCCACTTTCCAGAGGTCGAGCGTGCCACCGAGTTGCTCGAAAGCGGACTTCACGAAATCGAACTCGCCCACCGACACGCCTCCGGAAGTGATCACCGCATCGCACTCCGCCAGCGCCCGATCGAGCGCGGTCCGCGTGGCCTCGGCCGTGTCCGGCACCAGCGGATACACCCGCGCCTCCGCGCCGGCTGCGCGCACCAGCGGAGCCAGCAACGCGCGGTTGCTCTCGTAAATCTCCCCCGGTCCGAGCGGCGCGCATGACTCGCGTAATTCACTGCCCGTCGCCAGCAATCCCACCACGGGCCGTCGCACCGCCGTGATTCCGGCAAAACCCAACGCCGCAAGCAAACCGATCCGACCCGCCGTGAGCCGCTCGCCTGCGGCCAAAAGCAGCGCGCCGCGTTTCACATCCTCGCCGCGCAACCGCACGTTCTCCCACGGCCGCGCCACATCGAGCACGCGCACGGTGGCTGACTGCGCGGGATCTGTCTGCGTGTCTTCCTGCATCACCACCGCGTCCGCGCCGCGCGGCAGGGGCGAGCCGGTGAAAAGCCGCACGCATTCGCCAGCGCCCACTTCGCCCGCGAACATCTCACCTGCCGCCACACGGCCGACGCATCGCAACGCCGCCGATTTTTCAGGTGAAGCGCCCGTCACATCCGCTGCACGCACGGCGTAGCCGTCCATCGCCGAGTTGTCGAACAGCGGCAAGTCCAGCGGCGCCAGCACGTCCGCCGCCACCACGCGACCCAGCGCATCCGCCAACGGCACCTTCTCGATTCCGGGCAATCCTGCAGCGGCCGACGTGATGACGGCGAGAATCCGTTCCTGAGCTTCTTCGAGCGTGAGCATTTTATTTCCCGAGACAGAACTGGCTGAAAATCGAGTCGAGCAAATCTTCGGTCGTGGTCTTGCCGACGATCTCGCCGACCGCGTTGACGGCGATCCGCAGATCGAGTGCGGCGAGTTCGAGCGTAAGGCCCTCACGCAACGCGCCAATCACACGCTCCGTCGCAACACGCGCACGGCGCAGGGCGTCCTGATGCCTCGAATTGATCATCGCCGGCAGCATCTCCGCCTTGATCTCGCCGGACCAGACGAGCGTCTTGATCGCGTCCTTGAGAGATTCAATCCCCTCGCTCGTGACGCACGAGACGCCGGTGGTGGCGGTGTTTCCTGCAATCGCCGAAGGCAACTCCAGCTTCATCGGTAGATCGGTTTTGTTGCGGATGAGAATCCGTTTCTTGCCAGCAAACTCGGCGAGGAATCGTTCGTCCTCCGCCGAGAGCGGTTCGTCCGCGGCGAGCACGTGCAGAATCAATTCCGCCTTCGCCACCATCGCGCGCGTGCGGCGGATGCCCTCCTGCTCGATGGTGTCGCCCGCCTCGCGCAGTCCCGCGGTATCCACGAACACCACGGGGATGCCACGGATATTGGCGGTCTCCTCGATGGTGTCGCGCGTGGTGCCGGCGATGTGCGAGACGATGGCGCGGTCGTGACCGAGAAGCTGGTTGAGCAGCGAAGACTTTCCCGCATTCGGCCGGCCGATGATCGCCGCGCGGATCCCGCGCCGGAGAATCTGACCTTCCTCAGCGGTGCGGAGCAGTTCGTCCATGAAGGCGAGGCCGCTCACGAGACGCGCGATGAGTTTCTCCTTTGTGTCGGGCGCGATGTCTTCATCCGGAAAATCAATGTGCGCCTCCACGTGCGCGAGCGTGGCGACCATCTGGTCGCGGAGCAGGTTGATGCGCTGCGAAAGGCGGCCGGCGAGTTGCTCGTTCGCCGCCGCGAGCGCCAGTTCGGTGCGCGCGTGGATGAGGTCCGCCACGGCCTCGGCTTGGGCGAGATCGAGGCGGCCGCTGAGAAAGGCGCGCTTGGTGAACTCGCCCGGCTGCGCGAGGCGCGCGCCGTTTTCCAGCGCGACATCGAGCACGAGTTTGGCGGCGAGCAGACCGCCGTGGCAGGTGATTTCCACGACATCCTCGCGCGTGAACGTGCGCGGCGCACGCAGCACCGCGAGCATCACTTCATCCACGTCGCGACCGTCGCGGGTGATCTTGCCGTAATGCAGCGTGTGCGTCGGTGCGTCGGAAGGTTTGAGGGATGATTTGCCGACGGGACGAAAACTCTTGTCCGCCACGGCCAGCGCCGTCGCACCGGAGATCCGGATGACGGCCAGACCGCCTTCGCCCAGCGGCGTCGCAATCGCGGCGATGGTGTCGGTGAGCATCGGGATCAACGCAAAGGCGCAGAGATGCAGAGATGCAGAGAAGGGAATCGCTTCATACGCGTTGCGCTTTCGCGATTCACCGGCGGCAGGTTCCCTTTTCCGGGTCAATGCCCTCCAGCCAAAGGCGCGCTTTCTCGTAGCTTTTGCGCTGGAGATAATGGCGCAGGTCGGGCGCGGTGTCCGGCGGCATCTGGGCCGCCAGCGCGTCGATGCACGCGAAGAGCGGTAGCAGGTTCGGTTTCGGGTTCGCTGTGGGCATCCGCTTCACCGTCGCTTCCAGATCACGCAGCGCGGCGAGGATCGCTTGTTCCGTCTCGGTCACGGACAACGGATAACGCAACCGGCGCATGAAACCAAGCGGCATTCGCCTTGCCAAGCGCGCGGCACGGCGCGGATACTCGCGCCGTGGTTTCGGAACAACCCGTGCTTTTTCTCGGCATCGAAGGCGGCGGCACACGCACCGTCGCGCTTCTTGCCGACGCCGCGGGGCATCTGTTGAAACGCGCCGAGTCCGGTCCCGCCAACGTGCGCCTGCTGACGGACGCGCAACTTCTCCGGCATTTCCGCGAAATCGCGAAGTCGTTTCCACGACCGGCGGCGGTGGGCATCGGCCTGGCCGGTGCGCGGGATGAAAAGGATCGCGAGCGCATCCGCCGCGCGGCCGCCATCGCATGGCCGCGCCTTCCCTGCCACGCCACAAACGATTTGGAAACCGCGCTGGCGGCGGGCAGTTCACTGTTCAAGGGTCAAAATCCGAAGCCTCGCCGGACCGGACACGGTGCGGCGCGCGCTTCGGATGAGACTTCGTCAGGGGCGCAGGTGCTCGTCCTTTCCGGCACCGGCTCGTGTTGTTACGGGCGCGCCGCCGGCGGGCGCACGGCGAAGATGGGCGGCTGGGGCCATATGCTCGGCGACAAGGCCAGCGGTTACGAAATCGGCCTGCGCGCGTTGAAGGCTGCGGTATTCTATTTCGACCGCGACGGCACGTGGTCGCGACTCGGACAGCAGCTTCTGCGAACACTGCAGCTCAACGAACCGGAGGACCTCATCAGATGGGCGCAGTCGGCTGGCAAGACGGAGATCGCCGCGCTGACGATGGAGGTCTTCGCAGCGGCCGCACGCGGTGACCGCATCGCGCGCGACATCCTCGAAGGTGCGTCGGCGAGCCTCGCCAATGACGCCGTGAGTTGCGCGACGAAGCTGCTGGGCAAGACGCATGCGCCGGTGCGATTCGTGCTGGCGGGAAGCGTGCTGCTGAAACAGCCCCGATTCTCGCAGAAGATCGCGCGGGAAATCAAAACGCGCTGGCCGGGCGCGAGCGTCACGCCGTTGAAACGCGAGAGCGCGTGGGGCGCGGTCGCGCTGGCGCAGACATTGGTTCAAGGTCCAAAGTCCAAAGTTCAAAGTCAGGCAATCACGCCCTCATTATCTGAACCCACTCCACCCGCCGCGGCGCAGCCCCTCTCGCCCACGGAACGGCGCAACCCGCGCTCGATGCACCTCGACCGCATGAGCACGCG
>SIAT01000105.1 GCA_009691645.1 Pedosphaera sp.
ATCCAAGTGAACCGAGCCAATTCCGTCGCTCTTTCTCCAAGTTCGCGAGTTCGCTGCGCGAGCGTTTGGGAAGCTGAATTCGAGGGTGAATCACTGTCGTTTTTCGCATAGGACTTGTCGTAGGAAAATGCGACCCGGCCTGATAATATCAAGCAATGAAGTCGGCAACCCCTGCCCCTGCCAAAAACGACTGCTATCTCGCCATCGAGATTGGCGGGACGAAGTTGCAGGTGGTCGCAGGCACCGCGGAAGGGCGGTTCGTTGACCGTGGTCGATTCAATGTATCGGCGGCTTCCGGGGCCGAAGGAATTCGGGCGGAACTTTCGGCAACACTCCTGGCACTCATCGAAAAGCACCAACCTCGCGCTATCGGGGTTGGATACGGTGGTCCGATAAATTGGCGCACAGGTCGCATCGTAAAGTCGTATCATGTCGCGGGCTGGCAGGGTTTCCCCCTCGGGCAATGGCTGGCGGAGCTGTCGAAGTTGCCGGTGTTTGTGGAGAACGACGCCAACGTCGCCGCGCTCGGTGAGGCACTGGTCGGCGCGGGACGGGGCTGCAGTCCGGTATTCTATGTCACCGTCGGCAGCGGCGTGGGCGGTGAGATCGGTCACATCACGGTGGAGCGCGCGGGCATCCGCTGCGGTTGCGGCAATCGGGGCTGCCTCGAGACCGTGGCCACCGATTCCGCCTTTGTCCGGGAAATGTCTCATCTCCTCGGGAAATCGGTTGGAATCAACGAAGCCATCGATGTGATCCGAAGCGGACGGGTGGGCTCCGCCGCCGTGGTCGAGCGCACCGTCGATTACATGGCGATCGCGGTCGCCGCCGTGATCAACGTCTTCAACCCGTCGACCCTGTTCCTCCATGGAAAGCTGCTGGGCTCAGACCAGGCGATCTTCGATCGCGTGCTCGCAGAAGCAGGGAGACGGACGCTGAAGCCCTCCTTCGCCGACTGCCGAATTCTGCAGTCGCAGGGCAACAAGCGGCTCGGAGCCGTGGCGGGCATTATCCGGAACCTGGCGGACGAAATGGCGCCGTCCATGGCTTGGTTTGAACCGGGAGGGGCGAAAACGATCTCCGCTCCTGGAGGCGAATAAACGCCATGAAACGCAACCTCGCACTCTTCAGCGCGCTGATGGTGGCGCCGCTCGCCACACTCCGAGCTGCGGACAAGCCGCCCCGGCCCATCTCCACTCTGATCGAGCAGAACTGCCTCGACTGCCATGACGGGGAGACCAAGAAGGGCGCGCTCGATCTCACGGAGCTGACGTTTGATCTGACCGATCCGAAACGGATGGAGCGCTGGGTGCAGATATTTGATCGGGTGGAGAAAACAGAGATGCCGCCTGCAAACGAGGAAATGACCGCCGACGACCGGAAGGCGTTGCTGGCCGCCTTGGAATCCCCGTTGTATACGGCGAGCGCGGCCGCCACGGCGGAGAAGGGGCGCGGACCCATGCGGCGGCTCGATCGCATCGAGTTCGAGCAAAACCTGCGTGACCTGCTGGAACTTCCGTATCTCGACATCCGCGACATGCTGCCGGCGGATCGCGAGTCGCATCACTTCGACAAGGTCGCGTCCACGCTGGACATCTCGCATGTGCAGCTCACGGCTTACCTGGATGCAACAGAGACGGCGTTGCGTCAGGCCGTGGTGACGTCATCCGCGCCGCCGAAGTCAAAAAAGACGCGAGTGGTTGGTCGCCAAATCGGTCCGCGTAGTATCGTGGGTGGCGCGCAGTCGATGTTCTATGCGCGGGATGGCAGAGGCTTGGCGGCACTGGACCAGCAAGCGGACGAAGTTGCAACAGACAGGGACGATCCCAGCCTTGAGTTGGCCTTGTTTCGCTCGCCGGGATGGCCCTATGCGGTGTATCCGAAGAACATCATCGCCAGCGCCACGGGTGAGTATCGCGTGCGGTTCTCCGCGCGGTCGGTGCTGCAAACAGAGGGATTTATTTTCAAGCAAGGCACGCGGCCCGTGCCCATGAATTTCCGCGCGCGCAAGCCAACGAACCACGACATCGCCGAGGATGTGCGTGCCACCGGTGGCATCATTGATGTGAAGCCCGAAGGCGGTGTCTATGAAACGACGGTCTATCTGCTCGCGGGCCAGACGATCGAGTATGGCCTTCTCGGCCTGCCGGTGCCGCAGATCGATGCGCAGGGCAAGGTGGGCTACTACCGTTATCCGCCCTTGCCGGAGGGTGGACAGCCGGGCATCGCGTTTCAATGGCTGGAGATGGAGGGCCCCATCGCGCCGGCTTCATGGCCGCCCGCCTCGCATCGCGTGCTGTTTGATGATCTCGGTGCCGACGTAAAATCGGTCAAGCCCACCGAGGACGCGAAACGACTCCTGCGCCGCTTCATCGCCCGCGCCGCACGCGAACCGGTGTCGGAAGACGCGATTTCGCCATTTGAAAAACTCGTGCTCGATGCCCTGAAGAACGGTGCGCCACTCGGCGAGGCGTTGCTCGTCGGTTATCAGGCGTTCCTCTGCTCCGATCTGTTTCTGTATCTGCGCGAACCCCGGACGGCAGACGGTCATTTCGCCATCGCCAACCGGCTCTCGCATTTCCTCACCGATTCGCGACCCGATGGGGCGCTCTCAACGCTCGCGGCGAAAAAGAAGCTGCGCGATCCGGCCACGCTGCGTGCGGAAACGGACCGGCTCATCTCCAGCGCGGGCTTCGAGCGCTTCGTGAATCATTTCACCGATTGCTGGCTCAATCTGCGTGAACTTCGCCGCGATGATCCCGACATCCGGCTTTATCCGGAATATCGGCTCGATGATTATCTCGAAGAATCGATGGGCCTGGAGACGCGCGCATTCTTCACTGCGATGCTGCGCGAGAATTTGCCCGCGACTTCGCTCATCCAGAGCGACTTCGCTTTCGTCAACGACCGCCTCGCGCGACACTACGGCCTGCCCGCGGTGAACGGCGCGTCGCTGCGCCGGGTCGAATTGCCGAAGGGCAGTCCGTATGGCGGACTGCTCACCCAGGGCGCCATCTTGAAGGTATCCGCGAACGGCACCAGCACCTCGCCCGTGCTGCGCGGCGTGTGGATCATGGAGCGTCTCATCGGCGACCCGCCACCGCCGCCGCCGCCCGGTGTGCCGGCCGTGGAGCCGGATATTCGCGGCGCGAAAAGCATCCGCGAACTCATCGCCCAGCATACGAACACGAAGACGTGCGCTACCTGCCATGCGAAGTTTGACCACGTCGGTCTCGCGCTCGAAAACTTCGACATCCTCGGCGCCTGGCGCACGCGTTATCGCGGCACGAGCGACGGCGAGCGCATCACCGGCATCGACCGCGCCGGCCACGATTTTGCCTTTACCCTCGCGGGCGCGGTCGATCCCAGCGGCAAATTTGCCGACGGCCGCACGTTTGCCGACATCCACGGCCTGAAAGCGATCTTCACCGCCAACCCGCGCAGACTCGCCCGGAATCTCCTGCATCAGTTCGCGCTGTATGCCACCGGCACGCCCGTGCAATTCTCCGACCGCCGCGACATCGAGGCGCTGCTCGATGCCTGCGCGAAGGATGGCTACCGCGTGCGCGATCTCGTGCATGCTCTCGTGCAAAGCCCCATCTTCCTTGGAAACCCAAAGCGATGAACGCCCCCCACCTCTCCACCGCCTCAGCCCACATTCCCCGCCGCACCTTCCTGCGCGGCCTCGGCATCACGCTCGGGCTGCCGATGCTCGAATGCATGACACCCGTGTTTGCGCGGGCGGCGCAGTCGCCACCGCCGAAGCGCATGCTGGTGATCGCAAACAACCTTGGCGTGCTGCCGAAAAATTTCTTCCCGGCGACAGCGGGCCGTGACTACGCGCTTTCCCCCTACCTTAGCCTGCTCGCCGACGTGCGGAACGAGTTCACTGTCTTCAGCGGCCTCTCGCATCCTGGCGTGACGGGCGGTCACAGCACGGACAATTGCTTCCTCACCGCCGCGCGCGGCGCGTTCAAGGCCGGATTCCGCAACAGCATCTCGCTCGATCAATACGCCGCCGACAAGCTCGGTCAGGTGACGCGCTTCCCAACACTGAATCTGGGTGTCAACATCGAGAAGGCCAACCGCAGCCTCTCGTGGACGCGCGATGGCGTGTTGTTGCCCGCCGAGGACAGCCCCGCCCAGCTCTACCGACGCATGTTCGTCCAGGGCGATGCCGCCGCCGTGCAACAGCAGCTTCACCGGCTCCGGCAACGCGGCAGCATTCTCGACGCCCTCACCGATGAAGCCGGCCGCTTCAGCCGCACCCTCGGCAGCACGGACCGAGACCGCCTCGATCAATACCTGACCTCCGTGCGCGAGGTAGAGCAGCGTCTGCAGACCGCTCGCGAATGGGAACAGCGCCCCAAGCCCACCACCACGCAACCCGCGCCGAGCGACATCAATGACAGCAAGCTCTTCTTTGAGAAGTTCGACCTCATGCTCAGCATGGCGCAGCTTGCCTTCGAATCCGACAGCACCCGCATCATCACGCTGATGGTCGACGCCTTCAAAACGCCCGTATTCTCACTGCCAGGACAAAAGGCCACCACGGAGACCTATCATAACCTCAGTCACCACGGGCAAAAGGAGGAAAAGGTGCAGCAACTTGAAGCTGCCGACCGCCAGCACATGGCCTTGTTGCGCCAACTCGTGGGCAACTTGGCCGTAAGAAGGGAAGGGGAGCAGCGCCTGCTCGATCGCACCATGGTCCTCTACGGCAGCAACCTCGGCGACGCCAACATCCACGACAACACCAACCTTCCCATTTTCCTCGCCGGTGGCGGTCTCCCGCACGGCCAGCACCTTGCATTTAAGCGCGACAACAACAAACCGCTTTGCAATCTTTTCGTCACCATGCTGCAAAACTTGGGCATCGAGTCCGAGGCCTTCGCCAGCAGCTCGGGTGCGCTTACGCTGAAGTCCGCGTGAGAGTTCTCCCTCTCCCAATCTGATGAAGGACGCCGCTCCCAAGACCTGTCGCTGGGCCATTCTCGGCGCCGCATTCATCGCCCACAAAAACTGGCAGGCGATTCGCGACGCCGGCAACGCCACGCTGGTCGCCGTCGCCAGTCGAGATGTGCGACGGGCGCAGGCGTTTATTGACGAGTGCCAGGCCCAGGTGCCGCATCCGGTCAAACCCGAGGCGCTTGGCAGCTACGAGCAGGTGCTCGCGCGACCGGACATCGATGCGGTTTATCTTCCGCTGCCGACCGGACTGCGAAAGCAGTGGGTCATTCGCGCGGCGGAAGCCGGGAAGCACGTGCTCGTCGAAAAGCCCGCCGGCGGTGATGCCGCCGAGGTCGCCGAAATGATTGCTGCCTGCGAGCGGCATCGCGTGCAGTTCATGGATGGCGTGATGTTCATGCATGCGCGGCGCTTTCAGAAGCTGCGCGCTCTGCTCGACACCGAATTGGGCAGCCTCCGCCACATCGCCAGCCAGTTCAGTTTCCTCAGTGATGAGGAGTTTGCGCGCACCAATATCCGTGCCCATGGCGCGCTCGAACCGCTCGGTTGTCTGGGCGACCTCGGCTGGTATTGCCTGCGCTTTGCCCTGTGGGCGATGGGGGAGATCTCGCCGCTGCGCGTCACCGGACGGATCCACGCCGAGACCCAGCAAAGCGCCGCACCGCCCGTTCCGCTCGCTTTTTCCGGCACGCTGGAATTTGCCGGTGGAGTCGGAGCCTCGTATCACTGCTCCTTCAATGCTATGAACGCCCAATGGGCCATCGTCAGCGGCACGAAGGGACTCCTCCAAATCTCCGACTTTGTCCTGCCGTTTTCTGGAACGCAGACGCGCTACAACCTCACGCGCTCCGAGTTCGCGATTAATGTTTGCCAGGCGGATTACCGCGAGGGCCGACAGGCCGGGCAGATCGACGAACCGAGCAACAACGCCTCCGGTTCGCAGGAGTCCGCTCTGTTCGCCGACTTTTCGGACCTCGTTATCACCGGCCGACGTGATCCGCGCTGGCCCCGCATCAGCCTGCTCACCCAGCAAGTCCTCGACGCCTGCCTGCGCTCCGCCCGCAACGGCGGCGCGCCTGTGAGCGTTGAGTTCTGAATTTCACTCCAGGCCTCGCCTCACCGCGCTGCGACTGGCCGCTGTGATGCGAGACTTGAATCACTGGACCAAGTTGCCTCCCACAGTCGTCCCTGGTGAGAACGGCGGCCTAAATGATACGCAACCCTGTGCGGTCGCGAAGGGCGGGGTCGATGTTCGGCGAACCGTTTCGCGCCCTCGTCGCGCGGCACCTGCGGCACTTCGTGATGGACGCGTTTCAACCCGGACCGCGGGTGGCACTCGCCGCCCTGCGCGAGGACGCCGTGCCGGCCGGCGCCCTGGCTTACGCAGCACCCTTCCGCGCCGCAGTTCCTTCCTCCGGTGACGCGCTGCTGAAAACCGTGCTATTTGCGCAGCGCGAAATCGGTTCAGGCTCGCAAGCTCGTGACGCGATCGTGACGAAGAAGGCAACTCGCCGCCCCCTGCGCAATTGGACGCAGT
>SIAT01000106.1 GCA_009691645.1 Pedosphaera sp.
AAAGGCTCCATCACTTCCTTTGTGGTGAAAGAGCCGGCGGCCAGCGTTTTGGCCGCCGTGTCTGTGGCGGTCACGTTCTCACTGACAATGGAGCCGGCAGCAACCTTCAAGCCGCCGTTGTCGGTCGTGGCCCACGTGCCGGCGTTGGTGCGCCAGAGGTCCACGGAAGTCTTGTAGCTCGTGGCGGCCGTTTTGTAGCCGTCCTTGGTCACCTGCCACGCATCGGCGGTGAGTTTCCAAGCGTCGGTGCCGGCGTTGATGGCGCTCTTGTACACGGCGGCATTCAGGTTAATACCGGCCATCGCGAAGGTGACGCCTTCGGAATCCACGGTGACGGGGATGGTGTCCGTGGAGAAGAGTGTCACGCCGTTGTACGCCTGATCGGCAGAAGCAGCGACGTAGTCCTTGAGCTGGGCAAATTCCTGGTTGTACAGCGCGCGGTCTTCGTCGGACTTGGTGGTGTCCTGTGCAAGCATGGCCAACTCGCCCATGCGTCGGAAGGCTTTATCCACCGTCTTCAAAAAGCCGTCCTGAGTCTGAGTGAAGGAGACGGCGTTGACGACGTTGTTTAGGGCGGCGTCGAGACGTTTGATTTGCGCCTCCAATCGCGAGCTCACCGCCAAGCCGGCGGCGTCGTCGGAAGGGACGATGATCTTGGAGCCCGAGCTCAGACGCGAGAGCGACTTGGCGAGCTGGGCATTACTCACGTTGAGGTTGTTGGCCGTGGATTGGGCCTGGGTGTTTGTGTTGATGACCATAGTATTATGAGGGTTGTGCGACGGTTAGGAGCAGGGTTTGGGTGCGACAGCGTGTGGATCTTTGGGTTTGTTATGTTTCAAGAGTTGCTCAACCCCCGGGCGTGTGAGGCCCGTGGCATTGCGGTTACTAGCAGTTATTTCCTCGTACACTTCCTTGCGAAAAATGGGGATATCGATGGGGGCTTCGATGCCGAGCCGGACAGTTTCCCCCTCCACGCGCAGCACGCTGACGATGATTCGGCCGTCAATCACGATGCTTTCACTGGGTTTGCGGGAGAGGACAAGCATGATCAGTCCAATGGATGGCTCAGCGGCAAATCGCAGGCGTTATTCGGCACCACTTGGCGCGCGGCAAGAGTCTGGCGGTGATAAACAATCGGCCCTTTGAGGTTCACAGTCACCGCGCCATCTTTGTGACACACGGCGATGTTGAGCAGGACGGCGTCTGCGGCATCGCGCAAGCCCACGGATTCAGCATCCTCATCACTCAAATCAACACGATAATTGTTGGGAATATGGACGGAAGGTAGGACCAGGAAGGAAAGATGCAAATCGTCGAGACCTTCGAGCCATTGGTACGGAGCGAGATCCGGCGGCGAGATCAAGCGGAACCGCTTGCTCGATTCGAACCCGAGCAGACCGGTGGGGAACACCAGTTCGATGGCGTCTCCCTCGAGGGCCAGTGGCGCCTCGATCTCTCCGCAGGTTTTATCCAATGTCAGCATACCTGTTAAAAGTCCGAGAACCGAAAGCAGCAGGCGTGCCAAAGCATAACGCGGGTGGTTTCAGGCTTTTTTTCATCAAAAAACCTCGTTTTAGAGGATTTTTGGCCAGCCGCGTTCGGTTAATGAAGGCTGTTGAAGGGAAAAAACGGCTATGGGGCGGGAAAAAAGCCCCCGACTGAAGAATTCCAGCTTAAGCCGGCAAATCGAACCGCAGGGTGGTTTCGCCCACCTGCAGGATGTCGCTACTGGTCAGCGGCGCTTTGCCGTTGAGCGGCTGGCCGTTGAGTAGTGTGCCGTACTTGCTGTGCGAATCTGCCGCCCACCATTGC
Source organism: Pedosphaera sp. (assembly GCA_009691645.1). Classification (GTDB taxonomy): domain Bacteria; phylum Verrucomicrobiota; class Verrucomicrobiia; order Limisphaerales; family SIAT01; genus SIAT01. The sequence continues at coordinate 1,813 of SIAT01000106.1, forward strand.
CCGTCCTCCTGCCAGACGCGGGCGTGCACGCGCGAAACGGTCGTGTCGGGACTGAGGTCAATCTGCACCCTCGTGCCGGCATTCGGCCGGCCGATGACGATGTTCGTCCCTTCGACGGTCTTGATTCGCCACTTGCCTTGGTATTGTAGGTTTACCTGCATCACGTCCTGCGGCGCCAACGAGGCCGCTCGCTCGGACACACAAGGCAAAAAAACTGGTAAAAAATCAATCTTGAATTAAAACCTTCCGAGATGAATCCCAACGGACCACCGCCCGGCGGAGACCTTTCTACCGCCGCCGAGACGCTCGCTCCCAGCCAGATGGTGGGTGGCGGGCGCTACACGCTGCTCTGGATGATCGGCCACGGCGGCAGCTCGATGCTCTGGCTCGCGCAGGATGAGCGCCTCGGCGAAACGGTCGCGCTGAAGTTTCTCCTGCCACAGACCGCCGCCGATCCGCGCATGCTCGCCAGCCTGCGTCAGGAGACGCTCAAGTGCCGACGGCTTGCCCACCGCAACGTGGTGCAGACCTACGATCTTTACGAGGCGCCCGGTGAGATGCCGTTCATCATCATGGAGCATGTGGATGGCCCCAGCCTCCACACGCTCCGGCTGGAGAAGCCTCATCAAGTGTTCACGTGGCAGTTCCTCGAGCCGATCGTGAAGCAGCTCCTCGAAGCGCTCGAGTACGCCCACGGCGACGGCTTGGTCCACCGCGATCTCAAGCCGGCCAACCTCATCCTCGACCAACGCGGCCGCCTCAAGCTCGCCGACTTCGGCATCGCCGCGATGGTGGATGATTTTTACACACGCGTGCTGAACCTGCGCGACCCGAGCGGCACGGTCACCTTCATGAGCCCGCAGCAAATGGAAGGCGCGCCGCCTGCGCCGCCGGATGACATCTACGCGCTCGGCGCCACGCTCTACGAACTGCTTACCGGCCAGCCGCCCTTTTACGCCGGAGACATTGCACATCAAGTGCGCCACGTCGCACCGCAGTCGATCCTCGCCCGCCTCCGCCAGCTCAAGCGCGCCCACGATCTGCCTGCTGTTGCGGCGGCGTTGATCATGGCCTGTCTGCAGAAGGATTCGGTGCAACGCCCACAGACGCCGCGCGCCGTCGCCAAATGGCTCGGACTGCATCTGGGCAGCGAATATCTCGCGCCGCCGTACGCGCAGAACGACGGAGCGACGGCCTCGCACTGGCGGCTGACACGTGCCGGGCGGATGATCAAATTACCGCTGAAGAGGGAGCCGGTGCCGTCGGAACACTTCTGGTTTGTACTCTCCATCGCGCTCGCCCTGTTGCTGGTGGCGGCGTTTGTTTATTGGTGGGTGCGCATCCGCGCGCATTGATTTGCGCACGCTGGGGCGCGGGTCACTTCGAGGTGAAGAACCGGTTGGCTTCTTCGAGAGTCTCCTTCGAACCGATGTCGAGCCAGAGGCCGGGCACCGTCCATGTGCGCACGGGCGTGCGCGGATGGAGCCATTGCACGAGCCGGCCCGGTTGATCGGGATTGTTTCCTTCGGCGATGTATTGCCGGATGAGCGGGAGCGTGGCGCGCGGGTAATAATAGAGCGCGATGCCGATGAGCGTGCTGGCTGGTTGCGCCGGCTTCTCCACGAAGCTGGTGATGCGGCCCTGCTCCACCGAAACCACGCCGTACTTTTTCGCCTCCTCGAGGCTTTTCACGTCGTACACGCCGAGCACGGGCGTGGTCTGCGCGCGGCAGAATTCGCCGAAGCCCGCGAGCCGTTCGCTGAAAAGATTGTCGCCGGCGACGACGAGCAGATCGTCGTCGAGTTGTTCCTGTGTCAGCACTAGATGCAGGTCGCCGATGGCGCCGAGCTTGTTGGTGTCGTCGGTCGTCCCGTCGTTGATGACGCGCAGGATTTCCCGCGCCGGGTGCGCCGCCGTCCATTGCTGGAAGTGCGGGGTGAACTTCGCGTTGGTCACTACGTACACGCGGTCGAAGTCGCCGATGGGCGCGAGCGCATTGAGCACGTGGTCGAGCATCGGCCGGCCGGCGACGGAGAGAAGCGGCTTGGGCTGATTCAGCGTGAGCGGGTAGAGCCTCGTGGCGTAACCGGCGGCGAGGACGATCACTTTCATGTCGGCTTCTGGTCGAACAGATCCGGCGCGCACTGGCGCGCGAGGGCTTGGGTGCGGGCGAGGATCTCCGTGGTGGAATCGCAGTTCAGCGCAAACTCGGCGAGGGCTTTGGCTTCGCTCATTTTCAGCCGGCGAATGAGATGCTTCACCGGCGGCAACATCACGGGGGCGACGCTCAGTTCATCCACGCCGAGGCCGAGCAGCAGCGGCACGAGCACGGGGTCGCTGGCCATCTCGCCGCAGACGCCGGTCCAGATGCCGTTCCGCCGGCCCGCCTCGGTCGTCATCTTGATGAGTCGGAGGATGGCGGGATGTGTCGGCTCGTAAAGCGGTGCGGTTTTCTCGTTCAACCGGTCCACGGCGAGCGAGTACTGGATGAGATCGTTGGTGCCGATGCTGAAGAACTTCACGCGTTTGGCGAGGGCGTCGGCGATTATCACGGCCGAGGGGATTTCGATCATCACGCCGATTTCGAGCTGTTCGTCGAAGGGCGTGCCGTTCGTGCGCAACTCGGCCTTGCACTCGTCGAGCAGGCCGTTGGCTTGCGCCAACTCGTCCACGCCGGAGATCATCGGGTACATCAGCTTCACGTTGCCCTCGGCGCTGGCGCGGAGGATGGCGCGGAGTTGGGCGCGGAAGATGTCCGGTTGATGCAGGCAGAAACGGATGGCGCGCCAGCCGAGCGCGGGATTCGACTCCGCCGGCGCATCGATGTAGGAGGCGAACTTGTCGCCGCCCAAATCGAGCGTGCGGATGATGACCGGATGCGGCTTGGTCGCAGCAGCCACTTGGCGGTACGACTCGTACTGTTCCTCCTCCGTCGGCATCGTGTCGCGGTTGAGGAAGAGAAATTCGGTGCGGAAAAGGCCCACGCCTTCGGCGCCGCATTCGCGTATCGAGCCACCCTCGGCCGCGCGCTCGATGTTGGCGGAGAGGATCACCCGCGCGCCATCGAGCGTGATGGCGGCTTGGTCTTTGAGGGCGAAGAGCTGGACGGCCTTGTCCGCCTGCCGGCGTTCGAGTTGGCCGTATTCGAAGAGCGTCTGGTCCGTCGGATTGATGATGACGACCCCGTTGTAGCCGTCGAGCAACACGTGGTCGCCCGTGGCGAGTTCCCTGGTCGCGTCCTTCAGCCCGACCACGGCGGGGATGCGCAGCGAGCGGGACATGATGGCCGTGTGCGAGGTCTTGCTCCCGGCGTCGGTGGCGAAACCGAGCACCTTGTTCCTGTCGAATTGCGCGGTGGTGGAGGGAGTGATGTCGTGGCTGATGAGGATGCACGGCTCACGGAGATGGCGCAGGTCAATATGATCGGGGCGGCCGAGAAGATTGTTCAACAGGCGGCCGGCCACGTCGCGTATGTCGGTGGCGCGTTCGCGCAGATAATCGTCATTCACACTGGCCATCGCGTGCGCGAACTTCTCCGTCACCGTGTGGTAGGCGTGCTCCACGTTCATCTGCTCCTGCTGGATGAGCCGCGTCACCTCATCCAACATGCTGGGATCCTCGAGCACGAGCAGGTGGGCGTCGAAGATGTCCGCATCCTTCGCGCCAATGCTGTCGCGCACCTTTTCCTGCACCTCGAGGATCTGCTGACGCGTTTGGATGAGCGCCTGCTGCAATCGCTGCAGCTCGCCCGGCAATTGCGCCTCGGTCAGCGTGCGGCGCGGCGGCGCCTCGTCGTGCGGTCGGCCCAGCACAAGGATCTTCCCGCGGCACACGCCCGCAGAGGCAGGGATGCCGCGTAGGATTTTCTCTCCGGTTGGAATCTGGCTCGGCACGTCTCTTAGATTCTTTGGAATCATCTTGACCTAAACAAGCAAATTGTTCGCGCGCAGAAAACTGCTGCCTCCGCGCCGCGCCTGCGCTATCAATGAAAAGGTGAACGCGCCGCGCGCCATCCGCAACCTAGCCCTCGCCGGTTTCATGGGCACGGGCAAGTCCGCCGTCGGCCGCCAGATCGCCGTCGAGCTGGGCTTCCCGTTCGTCGACACCGACGAGCTGATTGAGGCGCGCGCCGGCAAGCGCATCACCGACTTCTTCGCGCAGGATGGCGAGCCGGCTTTCCGGAAAATCGAGAGCGAAGTCGTCGCCGAACTCGCGCAGCGGCGCGGCGCAGTCATCTCCACCGGAGGCGGCCTCATCGTGGATCCCGCGAATCTTGCCAGCCTCAAAGCGCACGCTTTCGTCGTCTGTCTTTGGGCTTCGCCCGAAATGATTTTTGAGCGCACACGCCACGCCAGTCACCGGCCGCTGCTTCAGACCGCCGATCCGCTGGCGCGCATCCGCGAACTGCTCGCCGCGCGCGAACCCGCTTATCGCCAAGCCGACGTGCTGCTGAACACCGAGTTTCGCTCCATCAAAGAAGTCACGCAGCAGGTGCTCCACCAATTCCACGCCGCCCGCCGCGCCTCCGCGCCGTGAAAGCCGTCATCG
>SIAT01000107.1 GCA_009691645.1 Pedosphaera sp.
GGCGCGGGGACGAGCGGGCGGTTGGGCATCCTCGACGCGAGCGAATGCCCTCCGACGTTCCGCACGCCGCCGGAATGGGTGCAGGGCATCATCGCCGGCGGTCAGGCGGCCATCTGGCGCGCGGTGGAAGGTGCGGAGGATGACACGGCGGCGGGCGGGCAAGCGGTCCGGTTCCGCGGTGTTGGCAGGAAGGATGTCGTGGTCGGCATCGCGGCGAGTGGGCGGACGCCGTTCGTCTGGGGCGCTCTGATGGAGGCGCGGCGGCGCGGCGCGTTCACCGTTTTGCTTTGTTTCAATCCCGATTTGAAAGTGCCGCGCGCACAGCGACCCAGCCTCGTCATCGCGCCACGGATCGGCCCGGAGGTGCTCACCGGCAGCACGCGGCTCAAGGCCGGCACGGCGACGAAGCTGGCTCTGAACCTCTTCACCACGCTGGCGATGGTGCGTCTCGGCAAGGTGTCAGGAAATCTGATGGTGGATTTGAACGCCTCGAACGTGAAGCTGCGCGATCGCGCGGTGCGGATCGTGCGTGAGTTGACCGGAGCCGCAGACGACATGGTCCGCAGCGCGTTGGAACGAAGCGGGTGGGTGGTGAAGGCGGCACTGCGGCGGCTACGGCGCACGGCCTAGATTAGCGGCCGTTGGCGGTTTTACGTGCCCACACTTCGTTTTTATTCGGATCGGCCACCAAGGCATCCCAATCGGTCTTCTTGATCCAAGTGGCGTGGCCCGCCACCGCGCCGACAAGGGCGCCAATGCCGTGCTTGGTGCCGATGCCTTCGGTCGGAAAGTTGCCGCCGTCGTTGAAAAAGAAGGCGTTGCCCGGATCCTGCTCCCACATCAAGTAGGCCATCGGGTCCATATCCGTCTCCATCATGGTGGCTGCATAAGGGCCGCCGGTGGGGCCGGGGACGCCGTAGTTATTGACCGCGCCATTGTAGCAGAAGCTGCTGATGCCGTGCCACCCCGCGGCCACACGGGCTGAGAAGAGGACATCCACGGTACAGCGGTAGAGATTGGTGGCGCCCGCGACGAAAGGATAAATCTTGCCGCCGGTGATGTCGTAGGCCGGACCGTTGTAGAGCCATCCCCACGAATCCTTCACCCAGTTCGAGGAGGGCATGTAGTCGTTGTTATCCGCAGTGTAGGTGTGGTTGGCCAGGAGGATCTGCTTGAAGTTGTTCACGCACTTGGTCTGGTGCGCCTTGTCTTTTGCTTTGCCCAACACTGGCAGCAACATCGATGCGAGAATACCGATGATAGCGATGACCACCAGCAACTCGATGAGGGTGAAGGCACGGGCGCCCGAACGAAGCCGCCCCAAGTAGATATGGGTAGGGATGAATTTCATAAAGGTGCGGAGGTTAGGTGCCACAATAACAGCCCTAGTGCCAGCCGAAAAACGATCCTTCAGCGCGTTCGAAAGACCCGAGGTCGGCGTGAAATTCACGCCTGCTGCGGGATCTTCACGCGTGCTCTTCACCGCGGTTGTGAGATTTTCGGCCATTTTGCTCTTTTCTGCGCACTATCTAGCAAACTCTAGCAAACCTCATGCCACGCATTTACCTCCAAGCCGATCGGGGTTGTTCCGTCATCTCCAAAACCGCTTTGGAACCACTTTGTGAATAACATCCGTTTGACGGATGGGTTATTCTGAATAGTTTCTCTTTCAACCCTCAAGGAAAGGAAAAACAACCATGTCCCTCATCACCCGTGTCGTATTGTCCTCAGCCCTCGCCCTCAGCCTGACCACGCTCCTCAGCCACGCTGCCGATCAGAAAAAGCCGGAGGCCAAAAAGGAGGAGAAAAAAACCGGAGTCGTCCCGTTCAACAGCAAGATCAAAGCGGTAGATGCCGCGGCCAAGGCCATCACGCTCGACGAGAAGACTGCGCGGGTGATCACCGCCGGCGACGCCACCAAGGTCTCGCTCGACGGCAAGGAGGCCAAACTCGATGACCTGAAGTCGGGCCTTTTCGTCACCGGCGCTTACAAGAAAGAGGGCGACAAGAACGTCGCCACTTCCATCAAAGCCTCGACCACTGCGCCGGAGCCGAAAAAGAAAAAGGTCGTGAGTAATTGAGCTGCGCCGCGCGCTCACCGGCCGAACCGCTTCACCAAAAGCCGGCTGCGGGCGGCCGTGAGCGCCATGATGAGCTCGTCGTAAGATTTGAACCGCTCGGCAGGATCCTTCGACATCGCGCGGATGATGGCGTCGTTGGTGTCCTTCGTCAGATCGGGAAGAAGTTTGTTCGGCGGCGTTAGCGGTTTCTCCACGTGCGCCATCGCCACCGCCGTGTCATCTTCCGCATCGAACGGCGGGCGACCGGTCACAGCGTGATAAAGCGTGGCGGCGAGGCTGTACATGTCCGACCGGAAATCCTCACGCTGATGCTCCACGCGCTCGGGCGCGATGTAGAGCGGCGTGCCTATCAACCCCTCGTCGGGGTTGGATTTCTCGCCCACACGTTTGGCGAGACCGAAATCCACCAACTTCGGTTCGTTCTCGGCGTTGAAAAGGATGTTGCCCGGCTTGACGTCGAGATGCAGCAGGCCGTGCCGATACGTCGCATCGAGAGCGCCGGCGATCTTGATGCCCACGTCGAGGACGAGCAGTTCGTCCACGCGCCCTTCCTTCTCAAGCCGGCCATCGAGCGTGCCGCGATCAGACAGCTCCATCACGAGGAACTTCCGCCCCTCGTGCTCATCGAAATTGTGGATGTGGATGATGTGCGTGTGGTTCAGACCGGCGCACGCGCGCGCCTCGCGCAGAAAGCCGGCCATCGAGGCGGCGTCCTGGGCGAACTCCTTCTGCAGCAGCTTCACCGCCACCTCGCGTTCGAGAATCGTATCGAAGGCGCGAAACACGGTGCCCATGCCGCCGGAGGCGATCACCGAGCGCAATTGGAACTGCTTCAACTGCACCGGCATCATCACCGGATGGCCGCAATCATTACACGGCACGGTTTCAAATCGCGGCGTGACGGAGGGGATGAAATTCTTCGTGCCACATCCCTCACAGGGAACCATTTTGAACTGTGCTTGCTCAGACATCGCGTATCAACAGATACCCATATCACTCCACTGACGCGGTGGGAAGTCAATGCCGGTGGCGCGGCCTTCTGCGGCAGTGGTTCTGTTTGACGCCGCTTCCGCGCGCGACGTAGGCTCCGGCCGATGCCGGATGCGCCGCTCCAAATTTCGCCGTGGATGATGCTGCCTTTCGGCCTGCTGCTCGCCGCCATCGCCCTCGGCCCCCTGCGGTTCGGCCAATGGTGGCTCCGCCACTATCCGAAGGTCGCCGGCGGCCTCGGTGCGGTCGCGATCGCCTATTACCTCTTCACGCTGCACGCACCGCAGCGGGTGCTCGACACCGCGCACGAATACGTGAGTTTCATCGCGCTCATCGGCTCACTTTACGTCGTGGCCGGCGGCATCCATCTGGGTGTGAAAGGCGAATCCACTCCGGCGGGAAACGCGCTCTTCCTGTTGCTCGGCGCTCTGCTCGCCAACGCGCTCGGCACCACCGGCGCATCGATGCTGCTCATTCGTCCGTGGCTGGCGTTGAACCGCCGCCGCCTCGCCGCGCACCACATCGTCTTCTTCATTTTCATCGTTGCCAACGTCGGCGGCGGTCTCACGCCCATCGGCGATCCGCCGCTCTTCCTCGGTTATTTAAAAGGCGTGCCGTTCTGGTGGGTGGCGAAAACCTGCTGGCCGATATGGTTCGTGGCGACGGGGCTGCTGCTCGCGATTTTCCACGAGATCGATCGCCGCAACCATCTCCGCGCTGCGAACGAACCGCGCGCGCAACAGACCGAGCCGCCCGGCCAATGGCGCTGTGAAGGCGCGCACAACGCGCTCTTTCTCGCCGTGATTCTCGGCGCGATCTTCATCGAGAAGCCGCTCTTCCTGCGCGAGGGACTGATGGTCGGCGCCGCGCTCGGCTCTTATTTCACCACGCGTAAATCCATCCATGAAGCCAACGGCTTCACCTTCCATCCGCTGTGCGAGGTTGTGATCCTCTTCCTCGGCATCTTCGCCACGATGATGCCCGCGCTCGACTGGCTGCAGGCCAACGCCGCCCGACTCGGCACCACGTCGCCGGCGTTCTTTTACTGGGCCACCGGCACGCTCTCCAGCGTGCTCGACAACGCCCCGACCTATCTCTGTTTCCTCAGCGTGGCGACGGGACAATCGGGCGACATCTCCTCGCTGCTGCTCATCCCGTCGTTCGCCGCCGACCTCGCGGCCATCAGTGTCGGCGCGGTTTTCTTCGGCGCGGCGACTTACATTGGCAACGGCCCGAACTTCATGGTCAAAGCCATCGCCGATCAGCAAGGCGCGAAGACGCCCTCCTTCCTCGGCTACATCTTTCGCTACACGCTCCCCTGTCTGCTGCCGGTGCTCGTGGCGGTGTGGTGGATTTTCTTTCGACGCTGAACGCGGTTTGTGGCAGATAGCGGACGGCTGATGCGCCTGCTCTACAACATTCTGTTCCCGCTCTTCTTCGTGTTGAGCGCGCCCTTCTACTTCGTCAAGATGTGGCGGCGCGGAAATTGGCGGCACGGCTTCGGCCAGCGCTTTGGTTTCTATGATGCAAATCTGAAAGGCCAACTCGCCGGTGCGCGCGTGCTCTGGCTTCACGCCGTGAGCGTGGGCGAAGTGAACTTGTGCGCCCGACTCCTCCACGAACTCGCGCCGATCCTGCCCGGTTGGCGTTTCGTCGCGACCACGACCACCTCGACTGGCATGGGCGAACTGCAAAAGAAACTGCCCGCCGAAGTCATCAAGCTCTACTATCCGATGGATGGATTCCTCGCCGTGAGGCGCGCGCTGAGCACGATCCGTCCCGCGGCGCTCGTGCTCATCGAGGCAGAGATCTGGCCGAACCTCCTCTGGCACGCGCATGATCTCGGCACGCCGCTCTTCCTCGTCAACGCGCGCGTTTCCGAGAAATCATTCCGTGGCTACCGGCGCTTCGGCTTTCTGTTCCGTCAATTCTTCGAAGCGTTCCGCAGCATTGGCACACAAAACGAAGCTGACGCTGCGCGCTTGCGCGAGTTGGGCGCGCGCGCGGAAGCCATTCACGTGACTGGCAATCTGAAGTTCGACGCCGCCAGCGCCGCCGGTCCGCGCAAGCTCGATGCCGCTGCGTTGCTGAAACAGATCGGCGTTGAACCGCAGTCTCTCGTGCTGGTGGCCGGTAGCACGCACGATGGAGAGGAGCTGTTGCTCGCCGGGCAATGCCAGCGCCTGCGAACGCAGTTCCCAAATCTTTTCCCAGTGCTCGTGCCGCGCCACTTCGAGCGGTCAAACGCGGTGGCGGAACAACTGCGGGCGGCCGGCCTGCGTTACGCACGCCGCAGCGCGATGACGCCGGAGACGACCTTCGCGCCCGGCACACTCGACGGCCTGCTGGTGGACAGCACGGGCGAACTGGGCTGTTTCTACGAGACAGCATCGCTCGTGTTTATAGGCAAAAGCCTCACCGCACACGGCGGACAGAATCCGATCGAGCCGGGCGCGCTCGGGCGTGCGATGGTTTTCGGTCCGCACATGGAGAACTTCCGCGCCATCGCCGAGGATTTCGTGAAATCAGACGGGGCGATACAGATACGCAATGCTGGGGAACTGGAGACGGCGCTCGCGGAATTGCTGAAGAACAAGACGCGCCGGAACGAACTCGGCCGACGCGCATTGGAAGTGGTGCGACGGAATCAGGGGGCTTCGGAACGAACGGTCGAAATGCTGCGGGCGCAACTCGTGAAGTGAGCGGGTCTCAGCGGGACTTCATCCGGCGACGAATCTCATCGCGGTTGCCATTCTGCAAGAGCCGCCAGAGATTCATCACCACCTCGGTCTTGGCGTGCTTGATGAGGACCTGTCGTTTGAGATCGCCGTTGTGGAAGACCACCGTACCATTCTCGTACGCCTCGACGCGCCAGCCCTCTTCGTCCTTGAGGCTCGCGTACAGCGCCGTGCTGCCGCGCTCGTGAAGCGACTCCAAAGCAGAAAGCAGATCGCCCGCTGTGGGGTTCTCGCGCTCGACACTTTGAATCTCCAAACAAGTTGACATGCAAAAGACCTCGACTGTGTGAGGTAACCGATCTCCTTGACTCCTGTTTTGCTATGCGAAGTTGGCCGACGACGCAAGGAAAAAGTTGCGGAGTGGACGGATAAAAACTGTGTCGGCCGCGAATGGAGCGATGGTTTTCCAGCGCATCAGACGATGCCGGAACTGATCTGGATGCCCTGAAACCACATGTTGAGCTGCTGTTTGTTGGAGCACTTCTCGAAGGCGACTTCCTTGGTGATGAC
>SIAT01000108.1 GCA_009691645.1 Pedosphaera sp.
GCCTTGATCTGCCGCTTTGCGATACCACTTCACCGCCTCAACCTCATCCTTCGGCACGCCGAGGCCATTGGCATACATCACCCCGAGGTTGTACTGCGCGGAGGCATCGCCTTTTTCTGTCGGACACGCAATTCGGCCAACGCCTTCGCATCCCCCTTTTCGGCTTTTTCGCGCAGCGCAAGCGCTACGGTTTCTTTGAGGACGCTCTTCTCCTGTGCCAGCACTGTCCCGCAGCCAAGCAGAGTGAGGGCCAGAACGAGGCTGGGAACGAACAGGCAAGGGGTCTTCATTCCTCCACCCTACCAAGCCATCGCTGGCAGGCAAGGGTGCGTTAAAACCCATCGGCCATTCTCATGGAAGAGCGAGAACGGCCACGTTTGGTCATCACGTGTGCGGGTTTGGAACGGAGTGCGTTTTCACCCTCACCCTGGCCCTCTCCCTCAAGGGAGAGGGGATGACTTCGGCCGTCGCTCGACTACCCGTGTGCCGCAGTTGCGCAGGGCGTTGACGAACTTCCACTCCCTCTCCCAGCGGGAGAGGGGCGGGGTGAGGGAGAACGGTCACGTTGGGTCATCACGTGCGGATGAGTGTTCGCCACAGAAAGTCGGCTTGCAGGAATTTGCTTCTTTGGTGTTCGCGATTCAGTTACCAACAGCCAACTACTAAACACGTTCTCGTCATGCGTCTCTCGTTACTTCTCATCGCCACGTTCATCGCCACCGCTGCCCACGCCGCGAACTGGCCGCAGTTCCGCGGCGCGGATGCCGCCGCCATTGGCGTCGGCAACGGCAAGCCGCTGGTCCACTTCGGGCCGAAGACGAATCTCGTCTGGAGCACGGAACTGCCCGCGGGCCATTCCTCGCCGGTGATCTGGGACAAACACATCTTCCTCACCGGTGTGGACGCCGGAAAACTCGTCACGCTCGCGCTCAATCGCGCTTCCGGGAAAGTGCTCTGGAAAATGCCCGCGCCTGTCGAAAAGCTCGAAGCTGCGCATCGCATCAGCAACCCCGCCGCGCCCACGGCCTGCACGGACGGCGAGCGCGTCATCGCCTATTTTGGCTCGTACGGTCTGCTCGCGTATGATTTCGCGGGCAAGGAACTCTGGCGGCATCCGCTGCCACTGCCCATCGTCGAGTTCGGCGCGGGCAGCTCGCCCATTCTCGTCGGAGATTTCGTCGTTCAACTTTGCGACAGCGATATGGATTCCTACCTCGTCGCCGTGGACAAACGCACCGGCAAGCAGGCTTGGAAGACGACGCGCCCGAGTCATCGCCGCGGATTTTCAACGCCCTTCATCTGGCAGCACGACGGCATCGAGGAAATCATCGTCAACGGTTCGCTGAAAGTTTCCTCCTACGATCCGAAGGACGGCTCGCTGCGCTGGACGTGCCGCGGTTTGGCGCGTGTGGCGAATGCCTCGCCCACCGCTGGCGACGGCCTGCTCTACATCGCGAGCTGGAACATCGGCGGCGACGCGGGTGATCGCATCACGGTGCCGCCGCACGCCGAGTTCCTCGCGCAACACGACAAGAACAAAGACGGCAATCTGGCGAAGGACGAATTTCCAACCGGCCCTTTCAAAGACCGCTTCACGCAGTTCGACCTCGATAAAGACGGCATCGTGACCAAGGCGGAGTTCGAAGGCATGGCCAACCAATTCGTGCAGGCGGAGAACGCCATCTTCGCGGTGAAACCCGGCGGACGCGGCGACATCACCGAAACGCACGTCGTCTGGAAACACAATCGCAGCCTGCCTTACGTGGCGTCGCCGCTCTTCCATCAAGGCCGCATCTACACCGTCCGCAGCGGCGGCATGGCGAGCTGTTACGACGCCAAGAGCGGCGAGGTTATCTATCGCGATGAGCGCCTCGGTGCGCTGGGCGACTATTACTCAAGCCTCACAGCGGCCGACGGCAACGTCTATGCCATCTCGCAAAAAGGCACCGTGACCCTCTTCAGCGGCAGCAGCGCGCCCGAAGTCGTGGCGCAAAACGAAATGGGCGAGTCCGTCATGTCCACTCCCGCCGTGGTGGACGGAAGAATCTACATGCGAACGGAAAAGCGACTGATGTGCTTCGGCAAGTAGCGCAGGAGTAGCCGCGCGGGGGCGTGACCGAGATTTAGCGGGACGCTTTTAACAGTCCGCGTTCGCCCAGCCATTCCAGCGAGCGCTTCTGCCAAGCATCCCATTCCTCGCCTTTGTAGCCGTTGTAACCGTGGTTGCCCTTGGCGAATTCCTGCAACTCCGCCGCGACGCCCTGCTTCTTCAGCGCCTCGTAAAACATCTGGCTGTGCGCCACGGGCACGACCGCGTCCGTTCGCGCGTGCGTCAGGAACCCTGGCGGCGTTTTGGCCGTGACCTGTTTTTCGTTGGAGAAAAGATCCATGAGTTCCGCCGATGGGGATGGCCCGAGCAGATTCTTGCGGGAGCCGCCGTGCGTCTTCTCGCCCATGGTGATCACTGGGTAAACGAGCACCATGAAATCGGGCCGGCAACTCAGCCTCTCCACTGGGTCCGCTGACTTATCATTGCCGGCGTCGAAGTGCGTTCCCGCGGTCGAGGCCAGATGGCCGCCCGCTGAGAATCCAACGATGCCGATTCGGCGCGGATCAATCTTCCACTCCGCGGCGTGCGACCGCACCACGCGGATGGCCCGCTGCGCATCCAACATCGGGCGATGATAATTGCCAGCCGGCAACCGGTATTCCAGCACCACACCGGCGATGCCGTGCGAGTTCAGCCACCGCGCGATGCCGTGGCCTTCGCCTTCAACGACGCGTCCGCCATAGCCACCGCCCGGACAAATCACCATGGCGGTGCCCGTGGCTTTTTCGGGCGCAGGCAAATGCACCGTGATGGGCACCTTCACCTTCTCAGACTTTCCTTCACCAAGCGGCGCTTCATCCGGCCAGAGAGTCAAACGCAGTGGTTCCGCCGCAACAGCGGAAGCGATCGAAACAGCAAACACTGCGAACAGAATCAATGCCGTTATCGGCCGACGGCTTTTAAGAGCGGTTTTCATAAGAGTAAAATGGAGCATCGAATTGCAACGGAGCGGCGCACGAAGTTCATCTCGTGCGGGCTTTGAGTGTGCCTTCCAACAGTTGCTTCAGCAACTCAGTAACGGCGAAGACGTCTGCATCGGTAAACGACTCGGAAAAATGTCGCGGGCAATTTTTCTGTCGGTGGAGCGCGTGCTCACGTAATACTGAACTGAGCATGATGAAATCTGAACCGGCTCCCCTCCCCGCCGGCTGGCACTTCGACAATTCCTACGCGCGCCTGTCGGAAACATTCCACTTCCGGGTGAACCCCACGCCCGTCGCCGAGCCGCGACTCGTTGTCTTCAACCGTCCGCTGGCGCAATTCCTCGGGCTTGATCCCGCAGCCTTCACTGGCCCGGACGCGGCGGCGTGCTTCACCGGCAACCAGATTTTCCCCGGTGCCGAGCCTATTGCCCAAGCCTACGCCGGACATCAGTTCGGCAACCTGACTCGGCTCGGTGACGGGCGCGCCATTCTGCTGGGCGAACACCGCACGCCGGCGGGCCAGCGCTTCGACATCCAGTTAAAGGGCGCCGGTCCCACGCCCTATTCGCGCCGCGGCGATGGTCGGGCCGCCATCGGCCCCATGCTGCGCGAACATCTGATTAGCGAGGCCATGCACGCACTCGGCATCCCGACCACGCGCAGTCTCGCCGTGGCCAGCACTGGCGAACCGGTCTTTCGCGAGCAACCACTCCCCGGCGCGGTCCTCACTCGCGTCGCCGCCAGTCACATCCGAGTTGGCACCTTCGAATATTTCGCTGCACTCGGTGACACCGACGCCCTGCGCGTCTTGGCCGACCACACCGTCCGCCGCCATTTTCCAGATCGCGTGGAATCGGAGAATCCGGTCCTCGGACTTTTGGAAGAAGTGATCGAACGTCAGTCCTCGCTCATCGCCCACTGGATGCGCGTCGGCTTCGTGCACGGCGTCATGAACACCGACAACATGGCGCTCTCCGGCGAAACCATCGACTACGGCCCCTGCGCCTTCATCGACGCTTACGATCCCGCTGCCGTGTTCAGCTCCATTGACCACAACGGCCGCTACGCCTTTGGGCAACAACCTCGGATCGCCGCGTGGAATCTGGCCCGCTTCGCCGAGGCACTGCTGCCCATCCTGCACTCGGAAACGGACACCGCCTTGGCGCAAGCCAACGCAGCACTCGATTCCTTCTCCGGACGCTTCCAACGTCACTGGCTTGCTACACTGCGCGCCAAGTTCGGCCTCTTCACCGCCGAACCAGAAGACGCCGCCCTCGCCGAAGACCTGCTCCGTTGGATGCACGAGACCCGCGCCGACTACACCCATACCTTTCGGAACCTGAAACCCAATACCCACTCGGAAGATGCGGGGTTTACCGCTTGGCAGCAGCGCTGGACCGAACGCCTCGCTCGGCAGCCTCAACCTTGGCCCGAGGTCTCCCAACTCATGAACGCCCACAACCCCGCAGTGATTCCGCGCAATCACGTAGTGGAAGCCGCCCTCGCCGCCGCCACGACTGCGAACGATCTCGTGCCGCTGGAAAGTCTACTTGTCGCGCTAGCCACTCCCTACGACGAATCGGGCAAGCCCACCGAGTTGCTGAATCCGCCGCCACTCGGAACGCCAGTGTGTCGCACCTTCTGCGGCACCTAAGCCAAGGGAGAAAGAGGCGCGAAGGAAGGAATCTCGCAGCGGTACGCTGGGCGACGTGGCCTACAAAACCCATCCGCGCAAAGGCCACATCGGCCTGCAAGACCACGATCGCGACTGCTGGTTTAAGAACATCAAACTCCTGCCTTTGAATTGATGCGGCCGCGGGCTGAAGCGCGCGGGCTTATTTGGCCTTCTTCACCTTGCCTTTTTTCTTTGGCGCGGCATCCGGCGCGGCGGCGTTGTTCTTAGCCGGCATCGGGGCTTTGATATCAGCCCGCCACGCGACGAGGCGCGCGTGGAGTTCCTTCGCCTTGCTTGGATTCTCCTTCGCAAGATTCTTCGTTTCGCCGATGTCGTTGCGCAGGTTGTATAGCTCAAGCCGTCCGTCCTCGAGAAACTCCATCAACTTCCAGTCGCCGCTGTGGATGAGGCTAACGGGCGTGGTGCGCCACGTGTCCGCGCCCGCGCCGAGGTAGCCGGGGAAATGCTGATAGATGGCGTCGCGTTTCAGCTTGGCGGCGGCATCGCGAAAGAGGGGAACGAGGCTCTCGCCATCGAGTACTTGCCGGGGTTTTGGCGCGGCGGCAAGTTCGAGGAAGGTCGGGAAAATATCCACGTGGATGCTGGGCACATCGCAGATAGTGCCGGGCTTCACACTGCCCGGCCAGCGGACGATGAACGGCTCGCGTGTGCCGCCTTCGTAGAGGCTGCCCTTGCCGCTGCGCAGCGGGGCGTTGTCGGTGATGCCGCTCGCTTTCTTCAAACCTTCGCGGACGTAGCCGCCGACGCCACCGTTGTCGCTGGTGAAGATGAGCACGGTGTTCTCCGCGAGCTTGAGTTCATCGAGCGTCTTCATCACGCGCCCGACACTTTCGTCGACGCTGGCAATCATCGCGGCGTAGGTGGAATTGTTGTGGCCGCCGACGCCGGGTTTGGACTTGAACTTGGCGACGAGTTCCGGCTTCGCATCGTGCGGCGCGTGAACACCGAAGTGCGGAAGATAAAGGAAGAAGGGCTTGTCCTTGTGCCGCGCGATGAAGTCCACCGCTTTGTCCGTGAGAAAGTCGGCGAGGTATTGACCCTTGGGATGTTCGGTCTTCGGATTGGTGGCGAAGTCGAAGTGCTTTCCCATGCTGATGATGGCCTCGTCGAAGCCGCGTTTACCGGGAAGATAATCGCCCTGCTGCCCGATGTGCCACTTTCCGAACATGCCCGTCGCGTAGCCAGCCGCCTTGAGTTGCTTGGCGATGATGTCGCGGTCGAGCGGAAGGTCGGTGATGTTGTTCACCGGGCGCAGCGGACGCTTGCTCCAATCGAAGCGGTCAATTCCGCCGACGGTATAAACACCCGTGCGCGCCCCGTATTGGCCGCTCATCAACGCCGCGCGCGTGGGCGTGCAATTCTGGCAATGATGATAGCTTGTGAGCTTCATCCCCTGCGCCGCAAGACGGTCGATGTTCGGCGTCTCGTAATACTTGCTGCCGAAGCATGCGACATCCGTGTAGCCGAGGTCATCGGCCATGATGAAGATGATGTTCGGTCGCGGCGCAGCATCGGTGCGAGTGGGAGCGAAGAAGCTGACGAAAGCCACAACCGTGATGATGGAACGAAGGATGC
>SIAT01000109.1 GCA_009691645.1 Pedosphaera sp.
TGAAGCAAAGTCCGCTCCGCCTCGCCGTCCTCGGCCTCACGCACGACCACGTCTGGAGCAACCTCGCGGAATTGCGACGCGTGAAAGGCGCGCGCCTCGTAGCCGCTGCGGATCCCCACGCGCCGTTGCGCACGCGGGCGAAGCGGGAGCTGGACTGCACCCCGTACGCCGACGCCCGCGCATTGCTCGAACGCGAGCGGCCCGACGCCGTGCTCATCTTCAGCGACAACGCCGCGCACGTACCGCTCACCGAGTTCGCCGCCGCACACGGCGCGCACGTGTTCGTCGAGAAACCGTTGGCCGCCGATTTGCGCGGAGCCGAGCGGATGCTCGCCGCCGTCAAGCGCGCCAAAGTGCGGCTGATGGTGAACTGGCCGGTCGCTTGGTGGCCGCAGTTGCAGCACGCCGTGGCGCTGGCGAAGAGCGGCGAGATCGGCGACGTGTGGCAGGTGAAATACCGCGCCGCACACGCCGGCCCGCGCGAGATGGGTTGTTCGCGTCACTTCTCGGAATGGCTTTACGATGCACGCCGCAACGGCGGCGGCGCGTTCATTGATTACTGCTGCTACGGCGCGATGCTCGCGCGTGCGATGCTCGGCCGGCCCACACGCGTCACCGGCGTGGCCGAGCGACTGCTCAAGCGCGACCTGCGAACGGAAGACAACGGCCTGCTCGCGATGCACTATCCGCACGCGCTCGCGCTGGCCGAGGCTTCGTGGACGCAGATCGGTCATCTCACCAGTTACTTCACGTTCATTTACGGCACAACAGGAACACTACTCGTCGAACCGGGCGACACAGGCCGGCTGCTGCGCGCGACGGCGAAGGAACCCGATGGCAAAGCGGTGAAGGTGCCGCGGCCGGCGGCGCATCTGCGCAGCGCCAGCGCGCACTTCATCCACGGCTTGAAGACCGGCGCGCCGTTCCATCTGCTCTGCGATCCAACAATCGGCCGTGACACGCAGGAAATTCTCGAAGCCGGCATCCGCTCGGCGCGGAAGCGCGCGTCGGTGACGTTGAAGAAATAATCGCGAGAGCGCAGAGCTTTCTGCTTCTGCGAAATTCAGAATCCGATCATGCCGCGCAGCCACGGACCGATCTTGCCCGCGTTGAGGATGACGACAATCAGCACCGCGACGAGCGCGGCTTTCGCGGCGTAATTCACCACACGCGTCCACTTCGGGCCGAGCTTCGCCTCGATCTTTTCCCACAGCGAGTCCGACACCGGCTCGGGCTGCACATCGGACTCATACACGCGCTGGCGATGATCTTCCTGCGTGAGTTGCGAGACGCGCATCTGGATGTAGAGCGCCTTGGTTTTATTCGGGTCGCCGCCGCTGCGGGCGATGGACTTGGTCCAAAGCGCTTCGTTGATGCGGTTCTCGCGCAACTCCTCGGCCACAGTTTGGTAGAATTGATCGTCGTCCATCGGGCGGCCCCCATCAAACCGCGCGGCCTGCGAAAAGCCAACCAAAACGTGGCGTGCAGGCGTGACATCGCCGCGACCCTCCGCTAGGTTGCCCCCCGCTTTGCGGACGCTTCATCTGTACATCACGCGGCAGGTGCTCGGCTCGTTGGCGCTCTGCGTGGCGGTGCTCACCTTCGTGCTGCTGCTCGGCAACGCGCTGCGCGAGATGATCGCGCTGCTCGTCAGCCGGCAGGCCACACTCGGCGGCCTGGCCGAGGCGTTCTCGTTGCTGCTCCCCTTCGTGCTCGCCTTCTCGCTGCCGATGGGCCTACTCACGGCCACGCTGCTCGTCTTCGGCCGGCTGAGTGCGGATCAAGAATTGACCGCCGCGCGCGCCGGTGGCGTGAGCCTCGTGGCGTTGGTTGCACCGGTGCTGGCGTTGAGCCTCGGGTTCAGCGCTCTCTGCGCGTGGGTGAACCTCGACCTCGCGCCGCGGTGCCGCGTGCAATACCGCGAGCTTCTCTTCCGCCTCGGCAAAGCCGACCCGACGGCTTTTCTCGTGGCAAACAGCTTCCTCACCGACCTGCCCGGCTACGTGGTCTATGTCGGCAAAAAGCGCGGCGACCATCTGGAAAACATTTTGCTCAACCGCCTCGAAGGCGGCGAGTTAATCCAGCGCACGCGCGCTCCGCGCGGGCAGGTGATATACGACGCCGCGCGCAACCAATATCTCTTCCGCCTGTTCGACGCGCAGATCGCCCTGCGCTCCCGCGAATCGGATGGCGCGACGAATGCCCCGCCGGTTTTCGGCGAATGGGAGACGCCCGCCGCCGGCGAGTTGACTGTCGCCGTGGATTTCCAAAAGCTCACCACTGCGGCGGCCAAGCCTTCGATCAGCAACATGACCTTCCGCCAGCTCACCCGCGAGCTGCGCACCCAGCGCGCCGCGGGCGTCGAGACCTCGCCCATCCTCGTGCAGATGCACCGGCAGGTGGCTTTTTCCTTCGCCTGTGTCGGCTTCACCCTCATCGGCATCCCGCTCGGCATCCGCGCGCACCGGCGCGAGACCAGCGTGGGCGTGGCGCTCGCGCTACTGCTGGTGCTGACCTATTTCGCCTTCCTCATCCTCGGCCAATCGCTTGAGACGAAGCCCGAGTTTTTCCCGCACCTCATCCTTTGGGTGCCGAACTTCCTCTTTCAAGGCATCGGCGCGTGGTTGCTCTGGCGCGCCAATCGCGGAGGCTGATATGGCAACCGCACGACTCGATATCCTCAACGGCCGGCTTGCGGGACAAACGCGACGGGTGGAGCGACTGCCGTTCGTCATCGGCCGCAACGCCGAGGCCGGCCTGCGACTCGAGGAATCGGGCGTGTGGGATCGGCACGTGGAATTGGAATGGCGATTCCCGGAAGGCTTCGTGGCTCGGCGCCGGGCGGACGCCACGGCCACGGTGAACGGCCAACCCTTCACCGAACAGCGCCTGCGCAACGGCGATGTGCTCGAACTGGGCGGGGCGAAGGTGCAATTCTGGCTCGGCGACGTGTCACAAAAACGGCTCGCCCTGCGCGAAACGCTGGTGTGGGCCGCGTTGGTCGCGCTCGCGGCCGCGCAGCTCTGGCTGATCACGCGGCTGGGGGGCTGATCTACCGGCGGAATTCCGCGTTGCCTCGCCTTTTCCCGCCCGCTAACATCCGCTCTGATGAAACATCAGCTCGAGTTCGAGAAGCCCATTCTCGAGCTGCAGCGCAAATTGGAAGACCTCCGCGCTCACCCTGAAAAGCACGACATCGGCGTGAGCTTCGAGGTGGAGATCGCGCAGATGGAGCGCAAGATCGGCGAGACGCGCCGGCAGATCTACTCGAACCTCACCGCGTGGCAGCGGGTGCAGCTCGCGCGGCATCCCAAACGCCCCTTCACGCTCGATTACCTCGGCACGGCCTTCACCGGCTTCACCGAACTGCACGGCGACCGACTCTTCGCCGACGACCGCGCCATCGTGGGCGGCTTCGCCCAGATTGGCGGCCACAAGGTGGTGGTCATCGGCACGCAAAAGGGCCGCGATACGAAGGAGAATATCCTCCGCAACTTCGGCTCGGCGCATCCCGAAGGTTACCGCAAAGCGCTTCGTCTCATGCGGCTGGCGGACAAGTTCGGCCTGCCGATCATCACGCTCATCGACACCGCGGGCGCTTATCCCGGCATCGGCGCCGAGGAACGTCACATCGCCGAGGCCATCGCGGTGAACCTCCGCGAAATGATGCTCTTCAAAGTACCCATCATCGGCGTGGTCATCGGCGAAGGCGGCTCCGGCGGCGCGCTCGGCATCGGCGTCTGCGACCGCGTGCTCATTCTCGAGAACGCCTACTATTCCGTGATCAGCCCCGAAGGGTGCGCGGCGATTTTGTGGAAGGACCGCAAGGCCGCACCGCAAGCCGCCGAAGCGCTCAAGATCACCGCGAAACACTTGCTCGAATTCGGCCTCGTGGATGAGATCATCCCCGAGCCACTCGGCGGAGCGCATCAGGATACGATCACCACCAGCGCGAATCTGAAGGACTGCGTGCTCAAGCACCTCTCCGAAATCGCCCCGCTCGACGAGGCGGAACGGCTGCGCCGGCGCTACGCGAAGTTCCGCGCCTTCGGCCAGTTTCACGAACCCGAAGCGGCAACGATGCGGAAGTGACGAGCCGGAGGAGGCGCCACGGCCATCCTCCGCCGTTCGCAACCTGAACTTCACCGTGCTTTACCCGTTCACTTTCCAGCCCCTCTTCAAGGAACGCGTCTGGGGCGGCCGGCGGCTCGCCGCGCTTTACGGCAAACCGCTCCCCGCCAGTGCGCCCATCGGCGAATCGTGGGAGATCAGCGACCGCCCCGAGGGCGTGAGTATCATCGCCAACGGCCCGCTCGCTGGGCGCGACCTGCGCTGGCTGATGGAACAGCACCGCGACGAACTGCTCGGTGCGGCACAGCCGGTGAACGGGCGTTTCCCGCTGCTCGTGAAGTTGCTCGATGCGCAGGACAAACTTTCGCTTCAAGTCCATCCGCCCGCAGCGCTGGCCGCCCAACTCAACGGCGAACCGAAGACCGAGGCGTGGTATGTCGGCGCCGCAGAGACGGACGCGGACATCTACGTCGGCCTACGTCGTGGCACCACGCGCGCGGACTTCGAGCGGCGCCTGCGCGACGGCACCGTGGCCGAGTGTTTCCATCGCCTGCGCGTGCGCCGTGGCGACGCGATGTTCCTGCCCAGCGGCCGAGTCCACGCGCTCGGTGCGGGCAGCGTCATCTTCGAAATTCAGCAGAACTCCGACACGACCTACCGCGTGTTCGACTGGAATCGCGTGGGCCTCGACAACAAACCGCGCGCACTTCACGTGGAACAGGCGCTGGCCTCAATCGCGTTCGACGATTTCGAGCCGGCGCTCGTGCCCGCGCACTTCACCGCAACGCCGCACGGCCGCACCCGCACTTTGGCGAACGCCGAAGGAGTTTTCCAGATGAGCGAACACCAGCTCCACGCGGACGCGAAAGCGACCTTCGACCGCGCCGGCCTGTTTGTTCTCGGTGTCGTGGAAGGTGAAATCAGTTTACGCAGCTCGGACACCGAGTTGACACTCACCGCCGGTCAATTCGCGCTGGTGCCCGCGTGCGTTGCCCTCGCCGAGGTGTCGGCAAAAACGGACGCCACATTCCTGCACGCCGCGCCGTGGATTCCGTGAACCGCAAGTAATCTGATGGAAGAAAAGAAGCCGCAATCACAGTGGAAAACACATCTCCAGCGTTGGACCGTCAACACGCTGGCGGTGCTGATCGCGTCCAACGTCGTCAAGGGCATCGAGTACGACACCGTGGAGGGACTGCTGGTCGCCTCGCTGCTGCTCGGCATGCTGAACACCTTTCTGCGGCCGGTGTTGTTGCTGCTGTCGCTGCCGTTGCTCATCCTTTCACTCGGGCTCTTCATCCTCGTCATCAACGCGCTGCTCCTGCTTTTCGTAAGCTGGCTGGTGGAGCCGTTTCGCGTGGATGGTTTCGGGCCGGCATTCTGGGGCGCGCTCATCATCAGCCTCGTCTCGCTCATCGCCAACATATTCACCGGCACGGGCGATTCAAGGGTCTCCTTCCGCCGCACGCGCAAAAAACCGCAGCCGCCACAACGCGACGACGGACAAGGGCCGATTATTGACGTATGATCGCAGCGCGCGGGAAGCGCTTCTGCGACGGCTTCACCCCGCAACGTCACTTCAGCCGATAAGCCGCGCGACGCGTGGGAATGCCTTGCGCGTTGAATTCGCGTTCGAAATCCGTCACCACCGCAGCCAACTCGAGTGGCGTCTCGACAGGTGCGAAGTGATCCGCCGCGCCGAAAACCTCCTGCATCTGCGCGAAATAATCCGCGTCATCCGTGCGCAGATAGACGATGCCGCGTGGCGCGAGCGCCTGTCGCGCGATGTCGGGAAAACGCGCGTTGATGAGCCGGTGTTTGCGGTGCTTCTTCTTCGGCCACGGATCGGCGAAATAAATGTGCAACGCCTGCGCGCAGTGCGGCGGGAGCAGGTACTCGACAAAGTACGCGGCCTCGATGCGGAGCAGAGCGAGATTGACGAGACCGGCGCGACGGCCTTTCCGGTCGAGCTTGCGCAGACGGCCGAGCAGTCGTTCGACAGCGAGGAAGTTCTGCTCCGAATGCATTTGCGCGTAACGCGCGAGGAACGAACCGTCGCCCGCGCCCAGCTCGACTTCGAGCGGTTGCGGGTTCGCGAAGAACTCCTCCAGCTTCAACCGCTCGGTGACCGA
>SIAT01000110.1 GCA_009691645.1 Pedosphaera sp.
CGCCATCACAAGGAGAGCGGAGGATCTTGGCGTTGCCCAACTCGCCGGCGATGCAGATACCGTAGACGGGGCCGAAGGCCACGAGCGGCTTTCTGCCGTCGGACTTTTCGAACCACGGGAACTTGTCTTCGTTGTCGTTCGCGTAGGCCTTGAACCCCATCCCGATCTGCTTGAGGTTGCTCACGCACTTGATGCGGTTGGCGCGGGCTTTGGCCTTGCCGAGCGCAGGGAGGAGCATCGAGGCGAGAATGCCGATGATGGCAATCACGACCAGGAGCTCGATTAGGGTGAAGCCCTTGGAGGCTTTGTTTGTCTGGATCTTCATAGGTATGTTCGGTTTTTGTTTTTTAGTTGCGCCTCCGTGGTTCCCACCCCGCAACCTCGGAAACACATCTGTTCTGGTTCATTCTGGTTCAAACTCTAGCAACGCCCATGCCAACCATTTAAAACCCCCTAAACCCCACGTTTTACTGGGTTTTATCCCTCATCACCCTCCCCCAGCGCGCGGATTTCACGCGCGGTTGCGTGGGGTTCCCACCCCAGGGAGGTCTCCGCTGTTGGGCGGGCTTAAAGGTGGCCTTTCTCTGGCATTGAGGAAAACGATTGCCGCGGGCGCGGGCTTCGTCTTGAATCCCGGCATGCGCTCTCTCCTTCTTGCTCTTGTCGTGACGGGGTGCAGCCTCTCGCCACTCTCGGCCGCCGAGTCGGCTTTTGTCTTCGCTGATTTCCTGGTCGTCCCGGTCCGCATCCATCTCCTGAGCGCCAAGGAGGTGCCCGCGCTGCACACCACGCTCGTCGAGGCGGATATCCAGCGGATTCTCGGCAAGGTGAACAAGGTCTGGGCCGCCGCGGGGATCCACTTCAGCCTCGAATCGGTGCAGAGAGAGGAGGCGGCGCGGCAGGATCTCTACGACAAAGAGGTGGCGAAAACCGACTTGGCCTGGGTGAAACGCCATTATTCAGAGAAACCGCGCATCACCAATGCCTTCAATGTCTATTATATCAAGCAATTCGGCGTGAACGGGGTTTATTTTCCGGAAGCCATCTTCGTCAAGGACACCGCCTCGCTTCGCAAGGTGGAAAATGGGTTGGACGAGCCGTTGCCGCGAGTCACGTCGCACGAGTTGGGCCATGCCTTGAGCCTGCCGCATCGGCAGAACGTGACGAACCTGATGGCGTCGGGCACCAGCGGTTTCGCACTCAGCGCCGATGAAATCCAGCGCGCCCGGGCGGCGGCGGGGAACTTCCGCTGGATCAAGCCGGCGGGAACACTTTTCGCCGAGGCCGGCCGCCACTTTGACCAAGGCCAAAAGGCCGAGGCGCTGAAGATTTACCAAAGCCTCGCCCTACTTCCGCTCGATTCGCCCGAACTCACTCAAGTGCGCCAGCGACTCAAGGCTGGCGCGGGACGCTGAGGCTGACACGGGGGCGCGACTGCCCGCCCCGACGCGCAAAAGGGGGGGCTTTTATCAATCTCTCGAACGTGGTCGCTACGGCTCAAGCCGCGGTGGCCAAAAATAAAGCGTCCCATGAGAACATTAAAAACCGAATCCTCCTGTTGATGGCCGTAACGATGTTATCCTGGACTCTGACTGGCTGCTCGACCCTGGAGAGTAACACTGTCTCCGGCGCTTCTGCGGGCTATTGGGCAGGGAATGGGACTTTCCCGGGGACTCTCCCGGCTGCGATCCGGTGCGGCGGCAGGAGCCGGCCTCGACCTCTTGAGTTGGCTGTTTGGAAAACCGTCGTCGCCGTCGTCGAATGGGGGAAGTGCTACTTTTGAAACAGACGAAGTATGGAGCGATGTCACGGTATACTAGGGGGGAAAAATTATTAAGCAGACAGTACCAGTGCCCAAACACGAGGGAAATTCCGGCGACTCAATGATTCCAAAACACCTGAGAAACTTCAAGTAGTAGTACTTTATTCGAGCTTCCAACCAACGAGCTTTGTTGGTTCCCCGTCACGGCACCATGCGGCAACGAACTCAAGGCTGGCGCTAGCCGTACGAAGGAATCACCGACCCGTGGGCGGCCGCTGAAGCTGCTTACCCCACACGGCCTGACTACCGAAGTAGGTCCTCATTTCCCACTCCACCAATGACTGCCACTGTTGCGTGGCTGCCGCTGTCGCTTCCGGGCGGAATCGCGCTTGATTCTCCAACGCGCGGTCAATGCCGGTGATGATGTCGCGCGCGGCCATCCGTGTTTCCTCGGGATAAACGAACTGCACGGGCGGCGGCGCGACGGGTTGGCCGTGAAGGATGGCATACCCTTGCGACGAATCCTGCACGGGAACTGGGGCTGCGCTGAGGCCGGCCACGTGCGCGTAATCCCGGCGCAACGCCAGGAGTGTTTCGCGAGAGAAGTGCATGAAGGCGATTCGCGAGGGGACACAGGAGGGGAGGTTGTTCGGGTTCGAGGCGGAAGCACGCGTGGGCGGCGCGTAGCTCTCGGTGGTGGCGGGGTAATGATGGAAGTAGATCATCCCGCGCATGTGCAGGGTCAACCCGTCGGCCGCAGGGGCGAACGGGGACGCGCCATGAATATACGCCTCGATGACGGTGCCGTCGCGAAAGGTGAACTGGCGCGCGTGAACGGAGAGAGTGAAGGCGAGCAGGGCGACGAACAGGCTTTTCATCGGGTTCCTCCAGAGTTGGGTGGTTGTGTGATCCTAATATACATATCGCTGTGGATTAGGCAATCTTTCACAAATTCGTCTCCACGGCCTGCGGGTGCGATGACATGGCTGCAGTTTCCCGTTGACCCTCTTCGCCGCTTTTCCGTACGTTGCACTTCGCTAGTTCAATCGAACCCCAAACACACAACCACTCCTCTATGAGCAAATACGTCCCCCTGATCAGCTCCGGCACCGCCGGTCCGCTTGGTGCGCTGCACCTCCCCCGTCTCTGGCAGAAGGTCTCCCTCGAGGCCGCCGGAAAGCTCGCCGACGGTTACCCCGGCATCGGCGGCGGTTACGACTCGATGGTGATCGCCGCCCTCGGCCTGAGTGCCGACGCGGTGAAGGCGTTCATCGCCGCGAGCAAGCCGACCTACCCTCAGTTCGAGGCGTGGATTAAGAAGCAGCCGGGCGCGAAGCTCGACAAGGCCACCATCCACAAGTCGAACGTGGCCATCGCCGGCTACATCCACGCCGACGACACCCGCAAGGGCATCCTCGGAGCCAATGGCCTGAGCGATGACGGCTCGGTGCTGCCCGACGCGGTGAACCTGAACAACCTCGACGACTGGTTCGAGTTCCACGCCGCGGTGCTCAAGTAAGCAAGGCGCACAGAATCCTTCACGACCGGCGCGGCTGCGAAGCCCCGCCGGTTTTTTGTTTCCAACGATGCCTCGCGCAAATCGCAAGCTTGTCAGCCAACGCAGAACTGGCAGACTTCACCCGTTGTCATGAAAAAAATTTCTTTCGCTGTGGTCACATTGTTGTTCAGCCTCGCCTTTTCCGCCCACGCGGAATGGACGGTGCAGGCGGTGGAGAAGCCCGGCCATCCGGGCAAGGCCGTGGAAGTGCGGGCCGATGGCCAGCCGGTCGCGCGCCTCGTGTACGGCGACGGCCAGAAAAAGCCCTACCTGCACGTGTACGGCGAGGCGGGCGAGTTGCTCACCAACAGCGGCCTCAACGCAGAGGGCAAGGATTCCGGTGGCTTCCCGCATCATCGCGGCATCTACATCGGTTGGAAGATCACTTCCAACCTCGGCTCCCAAGATCTCTGGCACTTGAACAAGAACGAACGGATGCTGGTGCGCGAGATCGTGAAGCAGGAAGCCGGCAAAGATTCCGCCACAATCGTCGCGCACATCGACTGGCTCGCGAACAAAAAGGACGACAAGGAGAGCGACCAGCTCGTCAGCGAGACGCGCACGATCACCGTCTCGCGGCCCGACGGCAAGCGTACGCAGGTGGATTGCCATTTCCGGCTCCGCGCCGCGCGCGACCTCGAGTTGGGCGGCGATCTCCAGCACGCCGGCATCCATTTCCGCGCGAGCAACGAAGTGCACGGCCGCGCGAAGGAGACGAGCTACCTCGCCGATCCGGCGAACCGCGAGAAGAAGGGCAAGGATTTCGGGCCGATTGTGAACCCCAAAGCCAAAGCGCCGGCGAAAGCGGTTGAGAAGGGCGACCTGAAATGGTGCCGCCTGCTTTTCCCCATCGGCACGCGCTGGTACTCGGCCACGGAGTTGAATCCGCCGAGCAATCCGAGTGAGGAACTTTCGTGGCGCGACTACGGCCGCTTCGGTTATTTCTTCAAGAAGAATCTCAAGGCCGGCGAGATACTCGATATCGACTACCGTTTCATCATCGCGCCGGAAGAAGCGCCGGCCACCAAGCCCGCACCCGCGCCCGAGCAGGCCGCGAAGGCCACCGCGCAAGCGGCCGCCGACTACGCGACTTTCGTGAAGTCGTTGGAGAAATAATCTGCACACGCGCATTTCCCGCCACAAAGGCACCGGAGGCAAAAGCCTTCTGCGCCTTTTGAGTTTCTTGACAATCGTTCCTCGCGCCCGCGCAACCGCGTGGCGGCTCCAACTTTGAATTGCCCCCGCCGGTGGGCCGTCTAGTGTTGCGCCTGTTATGAATCACCCCATCGCCACCCTCGCTCTCACGCTCAGCCTCGCCGCCGCCGTTCACGCCGAAAACTGGCCCAACTGGCGCGGGCCGTCCTTCAATGGCGCGACGGATGAGAAGGGTTTGCCCGCCACGTTCAGCAAGACCGAGAACGTGAAATGGACCGCTACGCTCCCGGGAGCTTCGGCCGCCACGCCGGCCATCTGGGGCGACCGAGTTTTCATCAGCTCGGTGGATGCGCAGGCCGGCACGCTCATCGCGATCTGCCTCGATCGAAAAACTGGCCGCGAGCTTTGGCGCAAGGACGTCGGCGTCGGCCTCAAGCAGGATGACCGCAGCAATTTCGCCTCGCCCTCGCCCGTCACCGACGGCCAGCACGTCTGGTTTTTCTACGGCAACGGCGACCTCGCCTGCTTCACTGCGGACGGCGCCAAGCAGTGGGCTCGCAATCTCCAGACCGATCACGGCAAGTTCGCCTTTCTCTGGACCTTCTCCAGCAGCCCGCTCCTCCACGACGGCCGGTTGATTCTACAAGTCCTCCAGCGCGACACGCCGGTGAGCCGCGCCAACCCGCTCGCCGCCACGGCCACCGATAAGCCGGCGGATTCCTTCCTGCTCGCGCTCGATCCCGCGACCGGCAAGCAACTCTGGAAGACCAGCCGACCCTCCGACGCGCGCGTCGAATCGCGCGAAGCCTTCAGCACGCCGGTCCCTTTCGCGCACAATGGCCGCAAGGAATTGCTCGTCACCGGCGGCGATTGCATCAGCGGCCACGACCCCGTCACCGGCAAGGAACTCTGGCGCAGCGCCTCGTGGAACGAGCAGAAGATCACCCACTGGCGCCTCGTCCCCTCGCCCGTGGCCGGCGACGGCGTCGTGCTCGCCTGCGCGCCGAAGAACGAGCCGATCTTCGCTTTCAAGGGGGGTTCTGCGGGCAAGATCGAGATCGCCAACGCCACCTGGCGCAGCGAACCGCGCGGCAAAGAGAGCGCGACGCTGGATCTGACTAGCGACGTGCCCACGCCGCTTTTCTACGAGGGCAAATTCTACGTGGTGAACGGCGGTAAAAAGAAACTGCTCTGCGTCGAGCCGAAGACCGGCAAGGTTCTCTGGAGCGGCGATCTCGGCGGCAAAGCCGTCTTCGAAGCCTCGCCGACCGCGGCGGACGGCAAGATTTACGTGATGAACCACAAGGGCGAAGTCTTCGTGGCCGCGGCCGGCGGCGATAACTTCAAGCTGCTCCACAGCGCGGTGATGGGCGATGACGCCGACAAGGATCTCCGCTCCGGCGTCGCCATCGCGCAGGGCAATCTCTTCATCCGCACCGGCAGCAAGCTCTACTGCGTGGGGAAGTGAACGGCTTGTCGGCGCGCGCGCAAGCTGCTTCAATCGCGCCGTGCCGTTGCCGCATCAAATCGCCACGCTCCTCTACTGCTTCAACGAAGCGGGCGAGGTGCTGCTGCTTGAACGCACGCGCGAGCCGAACCGCGGATTCTGGAGCCCGCCCGGCGGCAAGCTCCACACCCATGAAGGCGAATCCCCCTACGCCTGCGCCTG
>SIAT01000111.1 GCA_009691645.1 Pedosphaera sp.
TTGGCGGTGAGAAACTGGAGGAAAATCGGCGCGACGATGGCGTCCAGTGCGTTGTCGCCATTGACCCCGACCGACCAGAGCAGCGTGACGAGAAAGGCATACCCGAGAATGCCGGGGAGCGTGTTCAACGCGAAGACGAGCGGCTTGAATGCGCCCTGCAGGAGGTCATTGATATCTACGCCCAACACGAAACGGATCAGCCAAAACGCCACGACGAGGAAGATCATGGGGCTGAGTGAGAGAAACGATTCATACACGACCGTCGGCACGCTGGGCGGCAGCTTGATCACGACGTTCGTGTCGTTGAAAAATTTCTGCACACGCACGGTGATGAGTGCGATAAGAATGGCTGTGAACAGTCCTCTCGAGCCGAGACCGTCCATGACAAAGGTTTGGTCCTTGGGTTGGATCTGGAGGAGCAGGAAAATCAGCGTCGCCATGGTGGCGCTCACGATCGCCTCCTGCTTCAGTCGCTTCCCTAAATCGTAGCTGATCGCGAAACACACGAAGACCGCGAGCAGGCCGAAGGTGGCCGTGACGGGGATTTGCAACAGCGGGAGCCACGATGCCACGCGCGCTTCCCATCCCGGCACCGGCAGATAGGAGACAATCATGAAGAGCCCGCCAATGATCGTGAGCGGGACGACGGAAACCATGCCGGCGCGAATCGCCGAGAGGTAGCTGTTATCACTCAAGGCCGTCAGCGTGGACACGAGACGCCGATTCAAAAATTTGGTGGCAGCGTTCATGGGCGAAGGCTCCGTCCGAGGTAAATGCAACCGTCGCTTCCGGCGCCGACGCGGATGAGTTCGTGGAAACCGAGTCGCGCGTAGAAACCGAGCGCGAGTGGATTCATCATGCTGACCCCGAGATGCGCACCGGGGGAGCCGCGCTGCCTCAACCGCTCCATGACCTGCTCCAACATGCGTCGTCCGTATCCGTGGCCCTGCGCACGCTCTAAGAGATCGATATGCAGATGCGAGGGATAGACCGCGTAGGGCTCGGGGACAAAATAGTCCGGATGGTGATACCCGTGCTGCACGGCTTGCGTGCGCGTCCAAGACGCGGGATCCCCGGTGGGAGCTGGGAACAGCGCGCAGAGTTTCGGTCGCCACTCCCGCTCGTAACGGTCGAAGAACTGGCGCGAATCAAACGCTCCCAGCGCGTATCCGCAGATCCCTTGCTCGTCCTGCAAGATCAGGCTGAGGGATGGTTCGAACGCGAGATAGGGACCGACGTAGATCCGCCCGAGTCCATCGGGATCGTCGCGGTAGAACGGTTCGCCGTCCTGCCCGAAGTTGCCCGTCTTCAAGCAAACATGATAAGCTCCCGGTTCATCGCCGGCACGCGCAGGACGAATCGTGAACTCGCTCATGGTGCTGAAAGGGGCGTGAAGCTGCCGTCCGCGCGTGGCGTGAGCAAGCGCTGCAATTTTGCGACCAGCCCGCCGCGATACGTGCCGGGCAGATGGAAATCTGAGCGCGGCGCGGCGTTGGATGATTTATTTTCGCTCCTGGCCGTCACGTAACGTTCCAACAGGTCGAGTTCCTCCCGTAGTTCCCAGATGCGCCGACTCAGCGCATAGAACAGGGGGCGGTCGCGCAGTTCCGCCAATCGTCCGCAAAGTTCGCGCAGTCTCGCGCATTCCACGAGAAAGGCTGCCGCTTCTTCGCCCCACGTACTCGGGACGGCGGTCAGCAGCTCAGCGGCACGGCGGAAAAACGCGTCCGCCTCGGGGCCTTCTTCGTGGGGTAGATAATAGCAGTCTCCCAGCAGCACGAGATCAGCGAGCGAAACTGCGCCGCTCACGGTCACGAAGCGCGGCAACCACTCGGACATCGCCGCGAGGTAGGCTGCCCGCGCGTCCCACGCACCGGACTCGCGAACGATTGCGGCGAACGTCCGCAGCGGCACGAAGTTTAAGGGGAACTCGCAGTTTGGATTGAGTAGCACACCCGCGATTTCCTTGCGCAGCTCCGGTGTCCGGCCCGCATACGGTCCGCAGAAAAACCGGTGGCCATCGTAGTCGTTGGCGTGCAGGTTATCCCAAAGGAGCGGCTTGCGCTGCAGCACGCGCCGCATCTCGCGCACGTGCTCCACGGTGACTTCGCGCGAGATGATTTCGGGGCCCGTCCACAGCACATCGATCTCCGGTGGCAACTCGCGGCCGATGGTCGCGAGGTAATTTTCTCCGCCCAGCTTCCGCTCCGCCATGCGTCCGCAGTAAGGCGTGGGACAAAAAAGAAACCGCGCCGCGGGCGAGCGCTCGCGCAACCAGCGAAACAGCGCGGTGGCCACATGGGACTGCGCGGCGGCGAATGAACCGAATGCTTCCCGGTCGGCGAGATGCATGCGGTCGGGGATGTCGTCGAACAGCAGCGCGAAGTGCTCGCAGCCGGCGCTGAGCATTTGGGCAATGCGAGCGTGGAGGCGTTCGAGTTCCGCCAGATCGCTGTAACGAATGTCGAGCCCGGGACTCACCGCATAGATGAAGTTTAGCCCGCGCGAGGTGCATCCCTGAATCAACGCCGTGAGGGTTGCGGCTTCCTCTGCCGTGTAGACTTCGCGCCAGATCGCGCGATGTTTTAAGTCGTCCTTGGGCGCGTAGAGGTAGGTGTTCAGTTCGCCTGCTGCCAGAGTATCGAAAAGTTCGCCGCGCTCCGTCGGGCTCCACGGTGGTCCATAAAATCCCTCGACGACGCCGGCGATGAAACGGGGTGATTCGCTGTTGACCATGCGGTGGGTTGGCGGAAGAGACCTACGCTACGCCGCTGGAAATACCTGTGGCAAGACTCGTGGCGGATATTGCGCCGGTAAGCGCACGCAGGGCACCACCATGCACCGTGGCTTTGACGATAAAGTCCCAGGTCCAGACATGACCTCGACGGTACGCCTGCCTCGGCAGCCCGGTGGATGCACCTCGGCGTGGGCTGTAAAGCCGGGGCGGTGGCATCCGCAGCCCTTCGGTTCGCCGGACTTTTTCACCTGCTTGCGGCCGACCTTGTAGCCTTCCCGGCGCAGCTTCACCGCGATCCGGCGGAAGCCGTAGCGGGGATACTTGCGCGACAGTTCGTGCAGGCGCTGCACCAGCCGGGTGCGCTCGGTCGTCGGCGGTCGCAGCCGATACTGAAAGCTCGACCGTGCCAGTCTCAGGCACCGGCACGCCGTCCGCCCGGAGCACAGCTCGCCTGCCACCACGAAGGCGGCCATCTGGCGTTGGTGTTCCGAGCTTACCATTTTTTTGCGTTTACCGCCTCCAACACGCGGTTCTTCAGCAGCGAGTCCGCGAGCATTTTCTTCAGCTCCGCGTTCTCCCGTTCCAGTTCCTTCATTCGTTTGGCCTCGTGGACGTCGAGTTGGCCAAACTGCCGTTTCCAACGGTGGAATGTGACCGCGGAGATATTATGCTCCTGGCTCACTTCCACGATGCTTTTGCCTCCATCGACCTCCCGCAAGATGCGGATCTTCTGTTCTGACGTCTGTCTTTTGCCTTTCATGGTCTGGGTTCCTTTTAGGGCCGTAGACTAACATTGCAAGTGGGCCGGATTTCGGGGGATCACCACACATTGTTTCCTCGTCAACGGCGGCGAGGTTGACGGGTGCGGTGGATTGGGCACCGGCCGAGAGGCAAGTAGCCGCGCGTAGGCGCGCGTGAGCGTGAGGCAGTGGCGAACAGGAACGAGAGCGGAGAGGTGGCGGGGTGTGTCGAGCGCGGAGGCGGGGTGCGAGAAAGCGCGGGCGGGCGAAAAAAACCCCGCGCCGGTGAGGGCGCAGGGCTGGTGGGAGAAGAAATCCCGGCGTGAAGCCGCTCCTATTCGTTTACTTCTTGGCGGACTTGAGGTCCGCGATGGCCGCTTGGGCGGCGGCGAGGCGGGCAACGGGCACGCGGTAGGGCGAGCACGAGACGTAGCTGAGGCCGAGCTTGTGGCAGAACTTCACAGACTCCGGGTCGCCACCGTGTTCGCCACAGATGCCGAGTTTGATGCCGGGGCGGGTCTTGCGGCCCTTCTCGATCGCGATCTGCATCAGCTGGCCGACGCCAGTCTGGTCGATGGAGGCGAACGGGTTCTTCTTCATGATCTCGGACTCTTGGTAGGCACCGAGGAAGGAGCCGGAGTCGTCGCGCGACATGCCGAGGCAAGTCTGCGTGAGGTCATTCGTACCGAAGCTGAAGAACTCGGCGGTGTGCGCGATTTCGTCGGCGGTGAGGGCACCGCGCGGGATCTCGATCATGGTGCCGACGCTGTAGGCAATCTTGGTCTTCTTCTCGGTCATGACGGCTTTCGCGACTTGGTGCACGAGCTCGGTCTGGAGATCGAGTTCCTTCTTGAAGCCGACGAGCGGGATCATGATCTCGGGCTTGGCCTTGAAGCCGGCCTTGTTCGCATCGGCGGCGGCCTCGAAGACGGCGCGGGCCTGCATGGCGGTGATTTCTGGATACTTGATACCGAGACGGCAGCCGCGGAAGCCGAGCATGGGGTTGAACTCATGCAGCTCGTGGACCCGGTGCTGGATTTTCTCGACGGGAACGTTGAGTTTCCGGGCGAGATCCATTTGCGCTTCCTTGGAGTTCGGGAGGAACTCGTGGAGGGGCGGGTCGAGGAAACGAATCGTGGCCGGGTAGCCCTTCAACGCCTTGAAGATCCCGAAGAAATCCGCGCGCTGATAGGGGAGGAGTTTCGCGAGGGCGGCTTGGCGGTCGGCCAAGTTGCCCGCGAGGATCATCTCGCGCATGGCGTCGATGCGATCCCCTTCGAAGAACATGTGCTCGGTGCGGGTGAGGCCGATGCCGACGGCGCCGAATGCGATCGCTTGCGCGGTCTGTTCGGGAGTGTCGGCATTGGTGCGGACTTGGAGCTTGGTGGCTTTTTCGCACCACTTCATGAGCTGCACGTAGCTCTTGAACTTCTCGGTCGCCTGCGCGGCTTTGTCGCCATTGATGAGGCCCGCGACGATTTCGGAGGGAGCGGTCGCGATCTGGCCCGCGTAAACGACTCCGATCGTGCCATCGATGGAGAGGAAGTCGCCCTCCGCGTAGGACTTGCCCGCAACGGTGACGGTCTTCTTGTCGTAATCGACGTGGAGTGACGCGGCACCGCAGACGCAGACTTTGCCCATCTGGCGAGCAACGAGGGCGGCGTGGGAAGAGACCCCACCGCGAGCGGTGAGAATACCTTCGGCCGCGATCATGCCGCGCAAATCTTCAGGCGAGGTCTCGACGCGCACGAGGAGGACTTTTTCGCCCTTCTCAGCGGCGATGACGGCGCGGTCGGCGTTGAAGTAAATCTTGCCGGTGGCGGCGCCGGGGCCGGCCGGGAGACCGGTGGCAATGACGGTCGCTTTCTTGGCGTCAGCGAGGTTGAAGATCGGCGCGAGGAGTTGTTCGAGTTGGTCGGCGGGGTTGCGCGTGATCGCGGTTTCCCAGCTGATGAGCTTTTCCTTCACCATATCGATGGAGAACTTGAGCGCGGCGGCGGCGGTGCGCTTGCCGTTGCGCGTTTGGAGCATGAACAACTTGCCTTCTTGGATTGTGAATTCGATGTCCTGCACGTCCTTGAAATGTTTCTCGAGGGTGGCGCGAACTTTCATCAGTTCGGCGTAGGACTTCGGCATCTGGTCCTTCAACTTGAGGACGGGCTCGGGCGTGCGGACGCCGGCGACGACGTCTTCGCCTTGGGCGTTGATGAGGAACTCGCCGTAGAATTCGTTCGTGCCGTTCGCGGGATTGCGGGTGAACGCGACGCCGGAGCCGGAGGTCTCACCGGTGTTACCGTAGACCATGGCCTGAACGTTGACGGCGGTGCCCCACTCGGAGGGGATGCCGTATTTGGCGCGGTAAACCTTGGCGCGATCGTTCATCCAGGAACCGAAGACGGCGCCGGCGGCACCGCGAAGTTGGTCCCAAGGATTGTTGGGGAAAGATTTTCCGGTGCGGTCTTTGACAAGGGCTTTGAAGCGCTTGACGAGTTCCTGCTGGTCGGCGGCGGTCAGATCGCTGTCGATGATGTCGCGGTGGTAGGTCTCGTGCTTGAACGCGTGAATGACGGACTCGAAGGGATCGTGGTCTTCGCCTTCGCGTTTTTGGACGCCGATGACGACGTCGCCATACATCTGGATGAAGCGGCGGTAGCAGTCCCAGGC
>SIAT01000112.1 GCA_009691645.1 Pedosphaera sp.
ATCCTTCTGCATGGCCTGCTACGATGGCAACTACCCGGTTCCGTACGACCTCAAAGTGGACAAGTTGATCATCGAGAACCGTCGCTCGCGTGTGGAGAGCCTCGGCGAGGCCATCGCCAAAGACCAGCGCCAGCCGCGCTTATTGTGATGTCGCAGCGCCACTCCGCCGGAATTTTTTTGCGTTCATGAAACAGAAAGCCTACGCCCGCGCCGGCGTTGATATCGATCTCGGCAACAAGCTCAAAGCGACGCTTCCGCAATTGCTCGCGGCCACTCATCGCCGCGAGGTGCTGGGCAAGGTCGGCGGTTTCGGCGGCCTCTTCGCGCTCGATACGCGCAAGTACAAGCAGCCCGTGCTCGTCTCCAGCGTGGACGGCGTCGGCACCAAGCTGAAGATCGCCTTCGCGATGGATCGGCACGACACGATCGGCGAGGACCTCGTCAACCACTGCGTCAACGACATCGCCGTGCTCGGCGCCGAGCCGCTGTTCTTTCTCGATTACCTCGGCACCGGCAAACTGCAGCCGCATGTGTTCACCGACATCATCAAGGGTTTCGCGCGCGGTTGCGCGGCCAATCGCTGCGCACTCATCGGCGGAGAGACAGCGCAGATGCCCGGTTTTTATCAGGCGGGCGAGTACGACGTGAGCGGCACCATCGTCGGTGTCGTGGAGAAAGGCCGGATGCTCAACGGCCAAAAGTCCGTGCGGCGCGGCGACGCCGTCATCGGCATCGAGGCGAGTGGCCTGCACACCAATGGCTACTCGCTCGCGCGACAGATTTTCTTCGAGAAGCTCAAGTTCAAACCCAAAAGCCGCGTGGCGGAATTGGGCAACACGATTGGTGATGAGATGCTCAAAGTACACGTCACGTACGGTCCGCTCGTGCAGACGCTGCTGAAGAAGTTCAACGCCAAGTCGGATGTGGTGAAGGCCATCGCGCACATCACCGGCGGCGGTTTTGTGGACAACATCCCGCGCACGCTTCCGGCGAACTGCGACGTCGTCATTCACAAAAACTCGTGGGAGATGCTGCCCATTTTCCAGATTATCCGCGATCGCGGCGGCGTGGACGAAGCCGAGCTGTATCAGGTTTTCAACATGGGCGTCGGCATGACTCTCACTGTCGCCGCGGACAAAGCCGATGACGTGTTGCGGTTCATCCGCGCCGGCAAGCACAAGGCGTGGATCATCGGCGAAGTCGTGAAAGGCACGGGCGTGGCCCGCGTCATTTGAGTTTGAACGGGCGATGAAGATCCTCGTCATTGGCTCGGGCGGGCGCGAGCACGCGCTGGTGTGGAAGTTGGCGCAATCGCCACTCGCCGCACGGATGTGGTGCGCGCCGGGCAACGCCGGCATCGTTGGCGAACGGCTCGCAAAGAACGGCTCGCCTGTCGAGTGCGTTCCTGTCAGCGCGGAAGATTTCGAGGCACTACTTGATTTTGCCCGGCGCGAGAAGCCCGATCTGACCGTCGTGGGTCCGGATAATCCACTCGCGGCAGGCATCGTGGATTTGTTTCAGGCGAACGGATTCAAGATTTGGGGGCCGAACCGGAAAGCCGCGCAGTTCGAGGCGAGTAAAGCGTTCTCGCAGGACTTCATGGAGCGGCACGGTATCCCGACCGCGCAGTCCGGCACGTTCAACGAACCGGTGGCAGCAAAGAAATTCGCCGCTGCTCTCGGTGGTCGCTGCGCGGTGAAGGCCGATGGACTCGCGTTGGGCAAAGGCGTCCTGCTCACGACGAACGTGGCCGAAGCGGAGCAGGCGATTGACGAAATCATGGTGAGCAAGGCGTTCGGCGCAGCGGGCCAGCGCGTGGTCATTCAGGAGTTGCTTGAGGGGATGGAGATTTCGCTCCACGCACTCTGCGACGGTAAGGTGACGAAACTTTTTCCGGCGGCGCAGGATCACAAGCGCGCGCTGGATGGCGATGCGGGGGTGAACACCGGCGGCATGGGCACTTACTCGCCCGCGCCGTTTCTTGCGGACGCACAGCTTGCCGAGTTGGGCGCCGCGATTCTCCAGCCGTGGCTGCGCGGCTGTGCGGCGGATGGCATTGATTTTCGCGGGCTGATTTATCCGGGCGTGATGCTGACGAAAAGCGGGCCGAAGGTGCTGGAATTCAACGCGCGCTTCGGCGATCCCGAAACGCAAGTGTACCTCACGCGTTTGGAGAGCGACCTTGTGGAGTTGATGCTCGCGAGTTGCGAGGGCCGGCTTGCGGACATCGAACTCAAATGGAGCGCGCACGCCAGCGTCTGTGTGGTGATGGCGAGCGGCGGCTATCCGGGAAGTTATCCGAAAGGCAAAGTCATCACCGGTATCGAGGCGGCGGACGCGCTGCCGGCCACGAAGGTTTTCCATGCGGGCACGG
This sequence comes from Pedosphaera sp., assembly GCA_009691645.1. Classification (GTDB taxonomy): domain Bacteria; phylum Verrucomicrobiota; class Verrucomicrobiia; order Limisphaerales; family SIAT01; genus SIAT01. The sequence goes on from SIAT01000112.1 coordinate 2,375, forward strand.
CGTTCAAGGATGGGCGGGTGGTGACGAACGGAGGACGTGTGCTGGGTGTGACGGCGTGGCGGCCGACGCTGATGGAGGCCCGCGACGCGGCGTATGCGGCGGTGGAGAAAATTAGGTTTGAAGGGGCGCAGTTTAGAAGGGATATTGCTGCCAAGGCGCTGCGCGTCGGATGAACCACCCACTAGGATGAAGAAAGTTCTTTTCGTTTGCACCGGCAACATCTGTCGCAGTCCGATGGCAGAGGGTTTGTTTCGCCGGATGGTGGAGGGCCGAGGCGAATTCGAGGTGACCTCGGCGGGCTTGGGCGCGATCAACGGCCAGACGCCGAGCACGCACTCGGTGACGGCGTTGCGCGAGCGCGCGGTCGACATCACGGATCTCCGCAGCAGACAGCTCACGGCGCAGATGGTGCGTGAGGCCGATTACATTTTCGGGATGACCCACGGGCATGTGGACGGCATCAATCTCCTTTATCCGCACGCGGCGGAGAAGACTTTCCTGCTGCGCGAATTTGAGGAGGCGTTCGACGCTTTCGAGAAGGACATTTTCGACCCGATCGGTGGGGATTATCCCATCTACCTGCAGTGTCGTGAACAGATTGAACAGGGTCTGAAGACCGCTTTGAAATTCATCGAGCAGACATCCATGACGACCGGAGCCACCACGACTACCAGCACCATTCTCACCCTGGCCATCGGCGCCGATCACGGCGGTTTTCAGTTGAAGGAAGCGCTCAAGGCGCACCTCGCGAAGAGGGGAATTCGCGTGCAGGATTACGGTGCCAGCAGCACCGATTCCACCGATTATCCCGACTTCGCCAAACTCGTCGCCGAGGGTGTCGCGGGGCAGCAGGCGAAGTTCGGCTTGCTGGTTTGCAGCACTGGTTTGGGGATGAGCATCACGGCCAACAAGGTGCCGGGTGTGCGCGCTGCGCTGGTTTTCAATGACCAGATGGCTGCGCTGGCCCGCCGGCACAATGACGCCAACGTGCTTTGCTTCGGCGAGAGGCAGACCACGGCGGAGCAGGCGATCAAGATGGTGGACGCCTTCCTCGGCGCGACTTTCGAAGGCGGTCGGCATGAACGGCGCGTGAGCAAGATTGAGATTGCGCAGCGGCTCGAGAATGTGGACCCGGAGATCGCGCGAGTTGTCCGACACGAGCGCCGTCGGCAGCAGGAGAACATCGAGCTGATCGCCAGCGAGAACTTCACCAGCCCGGCTGTGATGGAAGCGCAGGGATCGGTGCTCACCAACAAGTACGCCGAGGGTTATCCCGGCAAGCGCTGGTACGGTGGCTGCGAGTTTGTGGATGAGGCCGAGCGGCTCGCCATCGACCGCGCCAAGCTGATCTTCGGCGCCGAGCACGCGAACGTGCAGCCGCATTCCGGCTCGGGCGCGAACATGGCGGTCTATTTCGCCACGCTCAAACCGGGCGATAAGATGTTGACGATGGACCTCTCCCACGGCGGTCATCTCACGCACGGCAACAAGGCGAATTTCTCCGGCAAGTTTTACGAGATCGTCCACTACGGCGTGCGCAAGGAAGACGAGCGCATCGATTACGATCAACTCGCCGAGATGGCGAGTCAGCACCGGCCGAAGATGATCACCGTGGGCGCGAGCGCCTATCCGCGCATCATTGATTTCAAGCGCATGGGCGAGATCGCCCGCGAGGTCGGCGCGCTGTTGCTGGCGGACATCGCGCACATCGCCGGCCTCGTCGCCGCGGGCATCCACCCAAGCCCCATCGAGCATGCGGACTTCGTGACCACGACTACGCACAAGACGTTACGCGGTCCGCGAGGCGGTCTGATTTTGTGCAAGGCGAAGTACGCGAAGGAAATCGATTCGCAGGCGTTCCCCGGTATTCAGGGCGGGCCGTTGATGCACGTGATCGCGGCGAAGGCGGTCTGTTTCCACGAGGCGCTTCAGCCGTCTTTCAAGACGTACCAGCAGCAGATTGTGAAGAATGCCGTGGCGCTCGCCGGCGGGATGCAGCGCAACGGCTACCGACTCGTCTCCGGTGGCACCGACAATCACCTGATGCTCGTGGATGTCGGCGCGCGCGGCGTCACCGGCAAGGATTGCCAGATCGCCCTCGACGAGGCGGGGATCACCTGCAACAAGAACACGATTCCGTTCGAGACTCGCTCGCCTTTCCAAGCCAGCGGTATCCGACTCGGTTCGCCTGCCGTCACCACGCGCGGGATGAAAGAGGCCGAGATGGCGGCCATTGCGGACATGATTAGCGAGGTGCTGCTCGACATAAAAAATGTTGACGCCGCTCACCGTGTCCGCGAACGTGTCCGTGAGTTGACCGCTAGATATCCGCTCCCGTACTGAGGCCGGTTCCGCAGATCATCTCCCGAAGAGGGGGTTCCAAGTGTGAATAACTCTGGGTCGCTGTTTGTCCCAGTGGAGGAATAAGCTCCCTACGAATCACTAACCTACGCCTCAAAAGCCGTTATTTTATGTCCAGACCTGTAAAGAAAAGTCCCAAGGCCAAAGCCGCTCCGGAAATGCCGGAGGCCGCCGAGGCCGCTGAAACGATTGCTGCCGTCGCTTCCAAGCCCACCGGCAAGCCCACCACTTCCGACGAACTGGAGCCGCCGAAGCACGCTGTCGAGATTGATGAATCCGAGGAGTTGCCTGCTGCGCTTCCCAACTCCGCGAAGATTAACATTGGCCAGATGCAGGCGATGCCCATCAGCGAGTTGAACCAGATGGCCAAGAACTGGGGCATCGAGAACTTCGGCGTGATGAAGAAGCACGAGGTGATCTTCCAGATTCTCCAGAAGAACTCCGATCGCTCCGGGGTGCTCATCGCCGAGGGCGTTCTGGAAATCATGCCCGAGGGCTTTGGTTTCCTCCGTTCGCAGAGCTTCAGCTATCTTTCATGCCCCGAGGATGTGTACGTCTCGCCCTCGCAGATTCGCCGCTTCGATTTGCAGACGGGCGATCTCGTCTCTGGCCAGATTCGTCCGCCGAAGGAGAAGGAGAAATATTTCGCGCTGCTCAAAGTCGAATCCGTCGGCAACGAAGATCCGGACAAGGCCAAAGAGAAGACGCAGTTCGACAACCTCACGCCTCTCTTCCCGAACAAGCGCTTCATCCTCGAGACCGACCCCGACGAGCTGTCCACTCGCGTGCTCGACCTCGTCTGCCCCATCGGCAAGGGCTCGCGCGGACTCATCGTCGCTCCGCCGCGCACCGGTAAAACGGTGCTGATGCAGAAGCTCGCGAACGCCATCATCAAGAACAACCCCGAGGCGTACCTTTTCATCCTGCTCATCGACGAGCGGCCCGAGGAAGTCACCGACATGGAGCGTTCCTGCCGTCCGGCCGAGGTCATCGCCTCCACGTTCGACGAGCCGCCCGAACGCCACGTGCAGGTGGCCGAGATGGTCATCGAGAAGGCCAAGCGGATGGTTGAGCACAAGAAGGATGTCGTCATCCTGCTCGATTCCATCACGCGTCTCGCTCGTGCTTATAACACCGTGCAGCCGCATTCCGGCAAGATTCTCTCCGGCGGCGTGGACGCCAACGCGCTGCACAAACCCAAGCGCTTCTTCGGCGCGGCCCGCAACATCGAGGAGGGCGGCTCGCTCACCATCATGGCCACCGCGCTCGTGGACACCGGCAGCCGCATGGATGAAGT
>SIAT01000113.1 GCA_009691645.1 Pedosphaera sp.
TAGCCATAGACTTTCGGCAGCGGCGAATCCGGAATCATGTCATTCGAGAGATGCCATTTGCCAAAGTGCGCCGTCGCATAGCCCGCCGACTGCAGCATCTTCGGCAGCGTCGGCGTCTTCGGGTCGAGCCAGTCCGGCATGTTGCGCTGTGCGTTGTTCTTCACATACGCAAAGTGGCCGTCGATATTGTAGCGCGCGGGGAAATGCCCCGTCATCACCGCCGTGCGGCTCGGCGAGCACACGCCGCTGGCGACGGTGAAGCGCGAGAAGTCCGTTCCCTCCTTCGCGAGACGATCAATGTTCGGCGTCTTCACATAGGGATGCCCGTGGCACGACAAATCGCCCCAGCCCCAGTCATCGGCGAAGATGAAGACGATGTTGGGTTTTGATGGGGCGGCGGCATGAAGTGCAGCGAGCGGCGCGAGCAGTAGGGCAGTGAGGAGTGCGAGGGTGTGTTTCATGGTGATTTCATGGTTTGGTTTCTGGAATGCGGCTGATCCATTCGCGCCATCAGTCAGCGTTTCTCCATCTGCGCTTCGATACTCGCGGCCACGGCGGTGGCGAGGACTGCGTAGCCTTCGGGGGCGAAATGAACGTCGTTGGCGCGGCCGACCTTCTCCTGCACGGGGAGCACGGCGGCGTAGAGATCATCAATGGCGACGCCGTTCTCCTTCATGAACTGCACGGCAAGTTTGTTGCGCTCCTCGATGCTGTCGAACTTCCGTGTGGGCGAGAGCACGCCGCCCATGGGCACGGGCGTGGTGGTGGCAAAGATGAGTCTGGCACCGGTGGCTTTCATCTGGGTGACGAGCTTGCGCAGGTTTTCGATGTATTGCTCGCGGCTCGCGCGTTGCGTGGTCTCTGAGGCGAATTTGGCGTCGTGAAGGCCGAAGTTGAAGTGAATGATGTCCCACTTCCCGTCGCCGAGCCACGCAGTCATCTTTTCGAGGCCGACATCGGTCGCGCCGCCGTTTTGCGGGATGCGGTGGATGTTGGCTTTGCCTTTGAGCTTCTCACGCACAGGCACGGTGTAGCCGATGGAGACGGAGTCGCCGATGAGCAGCACGCGTGGCAGACCTGGCACATCCTGGACGGGTTTCATCGCGTCGTTTCCCTTGGAGTCCGAGTCCGCGACGGATTCGCCCTCATTGGCTTTGTCGAGGCCGAGCTTCTTCAGTTCGGCCTGTTTCGCCAGAAGAGGTTCGATGGCCGGGTCGATGACGAGGAGTGCCTTTTTTAATGCAGCCTCATAGGCTCCGGTCGCGGCCTTGTAGGTCTTGCTGGCGTTCTTGTCGCGATCGGCCGGGAACTTGCGCCGGTCGTCGGTATAGGCCTTGCGCGCGGTGCTGTAAGTCTTCGCGGCTTCCCGCATCGGTGGCGTGCGCTTGGCGGCGGTTTCGACATCGGTGAGGCGTTTTTTCTCGGCGTCGGTGAGCGGATCCGCGGCGAATGCCTGGACGGCGAGCAAGGCAAGGATGAGAGCGAGGGCGTGTTTCATGGTTGGGCGGATTGGAAAAGTTGGCGCGCAAAGGTGATGGCAAAGTCGCCTGCGGTTTTTGTTTCTGAGGGAATCGTCGGAGTCTTTCCGGTGATGGCCTTCAAACGTTCGACGGCCTGCTTTCGCTCATCATCTCCCAACGGCACATCGACACCCCATTTCGCCTTCGAAGCGAGCGGCACCGCATTGTCGCGATCGATTTCGCCGGGACGATCCATGATGCGGTAGAGCGCCAGGATCTGAGTGGCACGCCACAGCTCCGTGCCCCATGGCACGTCGCCATACCAGCGCTGGATGAGCGTGCAGCCGGAGTCGAGGAGCACTTGCTGCACTGCCAGCGGCTTCACGGCGCGAGGTTGAATCGCGTGCTTCACGGCAAGGGCGGCGATGGTGCCGGCAGCCTGGCCGGTGAGCATGGTGATGGGTTGCAGGCGCGTGGCACCATTCGCAATGCGCGACTGCGAGATGTTCTTCTCGGCGGGAATAAAGCCGTCGATCTTCTCGGGGATGAAGACGTCGAATGGCACCTGGAAGGGACCGCCGCCGGTGGGCAGTTCGCCAGCGTCGAGATCAGGTTCGATGGCGTGGCCTGTTTTTCCGTGATCGAGATCCATGAAGTAGTCACCCATCGCAACGGAGGTGGTGACGTGCTTCGCCTTTTCAAAGCGCCCGAGATCATGCGCGGTGAGCGTCTGCACGCCGATGATGCGGCGGCACTCGCGCACATACGGATGCTGAGGAAGATGGGCGGCGATGGCTTCGAGATCAGCGCGGAGATTCAGCGCCTTCATCTTCGCGCGGTTCGCCTCCGTGTTGTAGCCCTCGTCCTCCGCGAGCGACCAATTCACGCCCAAGTGCTGGAAGTAATAGAGCGCGCCGAGAGTCTTGTAGATGCCTTCGCGCTCATCGACGAGACGCTGCGCGGGGTCTTCGATGGTCGCAACCGTGACGGGGTAATCATTGCCGCCGTTGAATCCGGCCTGCGTGTGCCGCCACCGGCTGCTTTCGCCGATGAGCGGGCTTTCGGTGTCCACCATTCCGCGCCAGGCGAAGTAGGCGGACCAATGCCGATCGCCTTTGTAGCCCTTGCCCGCGCCGCCCCAGACGACGATGCCGTCGTTCGTGTATTTGCGGTAACGCTTGCCGCTGCCCTTGTCGTAGCCGGGTGGCGGTTCTTGGATCTTCAGGTGCTCCGGCACCCCGCCGGGATACTCGCGCACGACGCATGTCCACGTGTGATCCTGCACGAGCGCGGCGGGGTCGAGCCTGTCGCTGGTCACATTACCCACGCGGTAACGCGCGCCAGTAAGCGGGATGACATCACCGTATTCAGTGGCGTCGATGAGCACTTTGCAGGCGAGGTCCCGCTTGCTGCCATCAGCAAAGGCGAGCGTGGCACCAGTGACGGTGTCGCCTTGTTTTCTCACCGCGGAAACGCGCGTGCGCAGCGACACATCGAGCACCGCACCGCGACCGCGGGCTTCCTGGATGAAGCCATACATCATCGCGCGCGCGGTCTTCGGCTCGTAGCCGCCTTCGAGTTGATCTGGCCAGCCATAGTAGGCTACGAGCGGGTCTTTCTCGAGCGTGAGGTAGTGCAGCACCATGCTTTCGTGAAACTCGCGGTAGATACCGCGCTCGCGCACGGGGAACTTCATCCACACGCTGTCCTCATCCATCGTCGTGACCGCCGCAGCCGCCATCTGGCCGCCGATCCAGTCCGTTTGTTCGAGCATTAGCACCCGCGCACCGAGCCTCGCCGCCTGCACCGCCGCCGCCCAGCCTCCGGTGCCCGCGCCCGCGACAATCAGGTCATAGTCCTTCGCGAGCTTCGTTGGTGGCGCGTCGATCTCCTGCGTTTTCCAGAGTGCACGCACGACGGGATAATCGGGATCTCCGGCCGAGATGGCCGCGTTGCGCTTCGCCAGCCGCGCCGGGTCCGCGGTGACTTCCACAGGCTTCAGCGCCTCGATGCGAAAGGCCGTCGCCGAGGCAAACCGCGTGCAATACAGGCCCTGAGCACCTTTCGTGAACTCATCGTTCAAAGCCGAAATGCGCGCCTGCTCGATGCCATCCTGATCATACACGACCGCTTCGAGCCGGTTCTTCTGCATCGTGAACGAGAGCGACCACCGCTGGCCCGCCCGATACCGGTGCAAAGTGACGTGACCCGTCGGACGCCGTTCCTTCAGGTCCGGCAGCGGCACCGCATCGAGCGGCGATTCGACGCCCTCCTTCACGATCAGCAATTCCAGCCGCTGCGTGCCGCGGAAGCGCGCCAGGTAATAGTTATCCCGATCCTTCACACGACCCGCGATGCCAAACGAAACAGCATCGTCCTCCGTCTTCGTGAATGGCACGACGATGCGCGCATCCGTGAGCGAGTTCGCAGGCTTCGGCTGAAGCGTGTAGCCATCAAACACAATGAGGCTCGAGTGATTCTTGATCGTTTGCCGCAGCGCCCCGTTGCCATCCACAGCCCAGTTGCGACTCGGACGCACGTTGGTGAGATCGCGCCAGCCCTTGGGCGTGCGGCCATAGGCGGTGTGCGAGAAGGTCTCCTCGTAGAGCAGACTGTCCTCGGGCTCGGGCGCAGATGATTCAGCGGCATGCAGCGCAGTCAAAGGCCCGAGCAGCAGTGCGGTGAAGATGGCGAGGGGGTGCTTCATTGTGACTTCATGGTTTGGTTTCCGGAAGACGGCTGATCAACTCGCGCAGGCGCACTTTGTCAGTGACTGGTTTCCCGGCGCGGACGTCTTCTTCGCGGAAGGAGGCCATGTGGATGACGCCTTTGGGTGAGCGGTGATAGTCATAGACGAGGTAGATCGTGCCGTCGGTGGCTTGCACGCCGTCGGGATAGGTCACGTCGTCGCGCTCGTCGATCATCAGTCCGCCCTGCCAGGATTTGCCGTCATCGTCGGAGAGGAACGCCATCAGCTTTTCGCGTTTCACCTTCTCGTTCAACCCGCCGTGCTTCACGAGCAGCAGCGCACCCGATTGCAGTCGTCGCAGGAAGAAGCGCGAGGTGGGATGGTGCATTGGGAGGTGTTGCACCAGTGTCCACGTCTTGCCCCGGTCTTTCGATAGCGTCTCCGCGAGTCCGTGACAGCGCACCATCATCCACAGCGTGCCGTCCTTGCGTTCGACGATCATCGGTTCGTCCGGGCCGCGTGAAGCCGCGGCTTCGATGTTCGCCGTGCCGCGGAGCGTGAAGGTCTCGCCCTTGTCCGTGCTGGCATACACTTTGATGCTGTTGTCCGCTTTCCACACCGAGGAGGTGAGCAGCCAGTCACCATTGGTCAGCACGGTGGGTTTGTTGAGCATGATGCCGTCGCCAATGCGATGCGGCGCGGACCACTTTGGCTCGGCGGCATCGGGTTCGTCGGTCACGATGGCCCACACGCCGAAGCGCCCATCCTGCATATTCGCGCTCTGCCCCCAAAACACCCACAGCCGTCCGAGCGGATCGGTCCAAACGTTCGCCGACATCGCGCGCGTGCCCACACGCGGCAGAATCATGAGCTTCACTTCCGACCACGTCTTGCCGTCATCATCGCTGCACTTGAGCACTTGAAAATTGCGCGTGCTCTCGACATCGCGTCCATAGACCGCCCACAGTCGCCCCTTCGCCGTTCGCTCGATGCCCGCCACGCCCTGGCGCTTTGTCGGCGGAATGTGCTGCGGCCATGGCGCGACGATGACGTGCGCGGGTTGCAGGGCGAGGTCCGGTGAAGGCAAAGGCTTGGGCGGTTCGCGGCATGCAGCGCGGCAAGCGGTGCGAGCAGCAGCGCGGTGAGGAGCGTGAGGATGCGTTTCATTGCTTGGCTTTCTTGTTCTTCTTTTTCTCCGACGCGCCTTCGGCGGACTTGGTGCGCGGGGAGAGGTATTGATCGAACACATCGCCCTGGCCGAGGGCGCGCGGGTCGTTCTGTTTCTTGAGTTCGCTCATGAGCGTTTCGCGCAGGGCGGCGAGCTTTTCCGCGAAGGCGGGATTGGCGGCGAGGTTCACCACGCAATCAGGATCGCTGGCGAGATCAAACAACTGCTCGGCCGGACGTTTGCCGAAGGCGTGCTGCCAGAAAGGATCTTTCTCGCCGCTTTCCGTCGCAAGCGTTTTGCTCGGGCTGGCGTCGGTGTCCTTCGTGCCCAGTTCGGGATTGCCGCACGGCCAGCGGTCGGGCGCGAAGTTGTGGACGTAAAACAAATTGCCGCTGCGAATCGCGCGCGCGGGATAGCCGAGGCCCGCCGGCGAGCCGAGCCGGGCAAGCACGTCGTTGCGCTCGCGGCCGACGATGACCGTGGCGCGTTCGCCCTTCGGTTCGTTGCGGAGCAAATCGGTGAAGCTTCGACCGGTGATGGGCGACATGCCCTGCGCGGTGCCATTCACGCCGAACAATTCGAGGAACGTCGGCGCGAGGTCGATGAAGCTCATGAACTCGGCGACGCGGCGGCCCGGTTTCGCGATGCCCGCAGGCCAGGTCGCGACGAACGGAATGTGATGCGCGTCGTCGTAGGTG
>SIAT01000114.1 GCA_009691645.1 Pedosphaera sp.
AGGAACTGCCACGGACGATCGGGGTGGTTTCCCCTGGGAATTGATACTTTGTGAGCAGGTCGCGAATTTCCATCTCGACGAGGTCGAGTAGCTCCGGGTCGTCCACGAGGTCAACCTTGTTCAGGAAAACCACGACGGACGGCACGCCAACCTGGCGGGCGAGCAGGATGTGCTCGCGCGTTTGGGGCATCGGGCCGTCAGCGGCGGAGACGACAAGGATCGCGCCGTCCATCTGGGCCGCACCGGTGATCATGTTCTTGACGTAGTCGGCGTGGCCGGGGCAGTCCACGTGCGCGTAGTGGCGCAATTCGGACTCGTATTCGACGTGCGACGCCGCGATGGTCACAGTCTTGTTCTCGTCGCGCACCGTGCCGCCCTTGGTGATGTCGGCGTAGGAAATTGCGGGTGCCAGGCCCTTACGGTGTTGCACAGCGACCAAGGCGGCCGTGAGGGTGGATTTGCCATGGTCAACGTGGCCGATGGTGCCGACGTTGACGTGGGGTTTGGTCCGTTTAAACACTTCTTTTGCCATTGCGATGTTCTAGTTAATGGTTTGACTCTGCTGCGATGTCCGACCGTTACCGACCGGCCTAAATTCTGGAGCCCATGACCGGGGTTGAACCGGTGACCTCGTCCTTACCAAGGACGTGCTCTGCCAACTGAGCTACATGGGCGAAATCACTTTCACCCGTTGGTCCCACATTTCCCCGTCAGGGGAGAAAAAAACCATCGGCCCCGTTTGCCCCGCTGTCGAAACCCGGGCCGATGTGCTCTTAAAACTTCTGACGATTCTTGTGAACCGGGCGCACAAACTAAGCCGCAGCGAAAAAGAGTCAACATTTTTTCTGGACACTTTTGTTCCGGACGCATGGTTGCAGCCGCGCTATGGGTAAAAATCCTTCGATTCGCCAATTGAACTGGTCCAGGCGCTGCGCCGGCCTAAATTGGAATCGCACCGAAAACTGTCGAAACCTGAATTGCGCCATCCAAGCCAACGCCTTCGGCCGGAATTGCCGATTGACTTTTGGTCGCTGGAAAATTGCAATCCTAGCACACAGCGATGAGTTCACTACCCGCCCGCGACTTCACCAATCCCCGTGCCAAGCACGGCTTTCAGGGGCGCACCTGCTCCGTCACCGGCGTCGGGGCCTACTTGCCCGAGCGCATCGTTACCAACGCAGACTTGGAGAAGTTCGTCGAGACGACGGACGAGTGGATCACCAGCCGCACGGGCATCAAGGCGCGCCGCTTCGCCGCGGACGATGAATTTTGCTCCGACCTCGCGGCCAAGGCCGCCGAGCGCGCGATGGCTCAGGCCGGGGTGTCTGCGGACCAGATTGATCTCATCATCGTCGCCACCATCACGCCGGACATGCCGTTCCCCTCCACGGCGTGCCTCGTGCAGCACAAGATTGGGGCGAAGCGCGCCGCGGCGTTTGACCTCGAAGCGGCCTGCTCAGGCTTCATTTACGCGCTGGAGGTCGGGCAGCAGTTCATCATGTCGCGCACCAGCGAGTGCGTGCTGGTGATCGGCGCGGAGAAGCTCTCGTCCATCATTGACTGGAAGGACCGCACGACATGCGTGCTCTTCGGCGACGGGGCGGGCGCGGCGATTTTGCAGCATCGCCCCGACTCGCACGGCTTGCTCACCGCCTGCATGGGCGCGGACGGCGGGAAGGCCGGACTGCTCTCCCAACCGGGTGGCGGCTGCCGCTTTCCTGCCACGCACGAGAGCGTGGACCAGCGGTTGCATTTCCTAAAAATGGACGGCAAGGAGGTTTTCAAAAACGCCGTCCACGCCATGTGCACCGCCGCGCGGGAGGCGCTGTCGCGCTGTGAACTCACGATCAGCCAGATCAAGTGCGTCATCCCCCACCAGGCCAACCAGCGCATCATTGACGCCGTGGCTGAGCGGTTGGAGGCGAAGCCAGAGCAGATGTTTGTGAACCTCGATAAGTATGGGAACACCTCTGCTGCCAGCGTGGCCATCGCGCTGGATGAAGCCGTGAGCACGGGCAAGATTCAGCGCGGCGACCTGGTGCTGCTCGTGGTCTTCGGCGCGGGCCTGACGTGGGGCGCGGCGGTGATCGAGTGGTGACGCCCGCCGTCGGCTACGACTTGGCGGCAAGAAACGCGTGGATCTGGGCGAGGGCTTCCTCGGCTTTCACCAACTGCACGGCCCCGCCGCGCGGTTTGAGTTCCACTTCTCCGTTCGCCAGCGACTTCTCGCCAATGCTGACACGGAGAGGGAAGCCCACGAGGTCGGCGTCCTTGAACTTCACGCCCGGACGGTCGTCGCGGTCGTCGAGGATGACTTCCACGCCAGCAGCGGTGAGTTCGGCGTAAATCTTTTCGGCGAGTTGCATCACGGCGGAGTCCTTCGCCACGGCGAGCGGGGTGACGCACACGGCGTAGGGGGCGACGGCCAGCGGCCAGACGATGCCGTCCTTGTCGTTGCACTGCTCAATGACGGCCTGCATCGTGCGGGTGACGCCGATGCCGTAGCAACCCATCACGCAGGGCTTGGATTTGCCGTCGGCATCGAGGAAGTAGGCGTGGAGCTTCTCGCTGTATTTGGTGCCCAGCTTGAAGACATGGCCGACCTCGATGGCACGCTGCATTTTCAGGGGCTTCGCGCATTTAGCACAGGGCTCCCCAGCGGTGACGGTGCGAAGGTCAAACCACTCGGTCACTTTGATGTCGCGATCGATCGAGACGCTGCGGAGATGGAAGCCATCCTCGTTCGCGCCGGTGGTCATGTCGTTCGCTCCGCGCAACCGTTCGTCGGCGAGTATCTTCACCGTGGCAGGGACGTTGAGGACCGCGCCGAGAGAACCGGGCTTCGCGCCGAGGGTGGCCGCGCATTCCTCCGGCGTCGCCGGACGGGCGGCGAGCGCGCCGGTGCGGGCGAGGAACTTGGTCTCGTTCAACTGGTCGTCTCCGCGAATCAGGATGAGGACCGGCTGGCTATCGGCGACATACACGAGCGTCTTGATCTGGCGGTTCGCCGGCACGCTGTAAGGCGCCTTACTCAAGGCCTCGATGGTGACAACGCCGGGAGTGGCGAACTTCTCACCGCTCCCGCCAATTTCACGCGCCGCGGTCTTCGGAATTCCGCTGGTAGCTTTCTCGATGTTCGCCGCGTAGCCGCACGCCTCGCAGTAAACCACCTCGTTCTCGCCAGTCACCGCGGGCACCATGAACTCATGCGAGTAGTTGCCGCCGATGACGCCAGTGTCGGCCTCGACCGGGAAGTTGCGCAGGCCGCAGCGGTTAAAGATGCGCGTGTAGGCGTCATACATCCGCTGGTAGCTGGCCATCGCGCCCTCGTCGCTGGAATCGAAAGAATAGGCGTCCTTCATGATGAATTCCTTCGCGCGCATGAGGCCGAAGCGCGGGCGGATTTCGTCGCGGAACTTCACGCTGACTTGGTAGAAGTTCACCGGCATCTGCCGGTAGGAATTGAGTTCGCCCGCTGCCAGCGTGGTGATGACCTCCTCGGCGGTGGGGCTGAGAATCCATTCCTTGTTCGAGCGGTCCTTCGCCTTGTAAAGCACATCGCTGGCGGTCTCGTAGCGGCCCGATTGCCGCCAGATGTCGGTGGGCTGGAGTGCGGGCATGAGCACTTCGATCGCCCCCGCGCGGTTCATTTCCTCGCGGATGAGATTCTCGATCTTGCGCAGCACGCGCAGGCCAAGCGGCAGGAACGTGTAGAGGCCGCCGGTGAGCTTGCGCACGAGGCCAGCGCGAAGGAGCAGCTTGTGCGAGAGGATTTCCGCGTCGGCCGGGGATTCCTTGAGGGTTGGGATGAAATACTGTGACCAGCGCATGGGAGTTGGGTTCTTTCAGAAAGAAGGCCGCCGAGAATGAGTTCCCGACGGCCTTGAGAATGGTCCGAAGGGCTACTTGACTGTGTTGACCAGCGGCGCGAGACCCTGAATGCGAACCTCGAGCCGGTCGCCGGACTCGATCGGGCCGACGCCGCTCGGGGTGCCGGTTAGAATGATGTCTCCGGGCAGCAGTGTCATGTTCGTCGAGACGAAGCTGACAATCTGGTAGCAGTTGAAAATGAGCTGGCTGGTGTTCGAGTTCTGCCGGAGCTGACCGTTTTGGAAGAGCTGGATGGTCAGGTCATGCGGGTCAATCTTCGTCTCCACATACGGCCCGAGCGGGGTGAAGGTGTCGAAGGACTTGCACCGGGCCCATTGGCTTTCAGAGTTCTGGATGGTGCGATCGCTGATATCCTCGGCGGCGGTGTAGCCGAAGATGTATCGGGCGGCGGCGGCGGGGGTGACATTGCGCACGCGGCGACCGATGACGATGGCCAGTTCCGCCTCGAAATCGGTGCGATGATTCGGGAATGGGATTTCGACCTTTGCACCATCGGGAATCAGAGATGTCGGTGCTTTAAGCCAGAAGAGCGGCTCTTTGGGAAGGGGCTTGCCAGACTCGCGCGCGTGATCAGCGTAATTCAACCCTACTGCGATAACCTTTGAAGGCTGCACCGGGATAAGGGTCTTAATCCCCTTCACCGAGAGCGGCTTCTTGTCGAAGGAGGGCGACCCGAACACATCGCCGTGCAGGCGGAAGAGTTCCCCATCGACAACTTTGGCGTAGAAAATCTCGTCGCCCTTTTGGAATCGTCCGATCGCTGCCATAATGTATGGATGAACCCTATCAAGCGTGAAGGGTGCCTCGCAAGTTGATTTTTCGGGCATTTTGGAGGATTCTGGCAGGGAGAGGATCACTATAAGGAGAACAGGAAGGCAGGCTAAGCTCGCCTCCAAGCGTCGGCAGTGGGCTCAACGGAGTCTCGCCCACCAGCTCACTTCTCCAGCAGATACTGCGGCACCTTGATGTCTTTGCTCTTGAGCGCCGGCTCGTTGCCGCGCCACTGGAAGCCGGCGGCCTCGAACTCGCCGCGATTCGCCTTCAGCAAATCCAGCAGCCGCCGCGCGAGCTGGCGGTTGGGCGAACGCTCACGGACGGCGAACGGCTGAATCGCCTTCGCTCCCTCGTGCTTGATGGGGAAGAACTCGAGATGCTCGGCCTGCGGTGCGGCGTTCACGCGATAGACGACGGCAGCCTCCAACCCGCCCGCGCGCATCTGATTGATGAGGAAGTCCGCCGTGGGCACCTCAACGACGACGTTCTTGCGCACGGATTCGAGCAGGCCGGTCTGCTTTAGCATCCCACGCGTCATGAAGCCGAGCGTGCTTTGCTCGGCGTTGCACAGGCCTAGCTTGAGGCCGGGCTGCGCGAGGTCGGCGAGCGTCTTGACGTTCTTTGGGTTGCCCTGGCGCACGACGATGCCGATCTCCGTCTCCGTGAGCAGGAAGGCCTCCGGGAACTGCGCGGCGACGGGCGGCACGAAGCATAGGTCGCACGCGTAGTAAGCGTCTGGGAAGCGCGGTGAGGTGGCCGAGTCCATCGTCTTCATCGTAGCGCAAAGCACGCCGCAGCCGTTGAAGACGGTGGTGACGTTCACGCCCTCGCGGTCGGCGAACTGTTTCAGCAGCTTCTCAATCGCCAGCCGGTTCACGCCGCCGCTGTAGAGAATCAACTCGGGTTTCTCCGCCCACTTGTCGCCGTCCGCGAGTTGGAATCCGTGCGCCTGAAATACCCCGCCGCCCTGCTCCGGCGCCGCGAGGTAGCGCGCGAACTTCAGCGCGGCGGCGGGCTGCGGACAGAACGCGAGGACGGCGGCGCTCGCGCTTTCGATGCGCTCTTTCAGCTCCGGCACGTCCACGGCGACGAGTCCTTTGAACTGCGGGACAGTCGCGTCCCAGAGGATGGCGGCGTCCACGGTGCCGAGCGAGAGGTCGGCGGCGATTTCTGTAACGGTGGGTTTCGTCACGGTGGCGCGAGCGGCGAGCTTGGCCCAAGTGTCCCCGAGCGCGGCCTTGGACACGCGTGAGATGCTGGCGGCGTCGGGGTTGGTCAGCGCGAGCTT
>SIAT01000115.1 GCA_009691645.1 Pedosphaera sp.
GGCGCGAATCCACACGCGGATAGGTGAGCGCCTTGTGCCGCTCGTACAGCGCCTGCGCGATGGACAGCGTGTTCTTGGCCGAGAACCCGAACCGGCGATTCGCATCGCGCTGCAGGCTGGTCAAATCGAAAAGCAGCGGCGAGAGCGAAGTGGACGGCTTGCTTTCCTCGGTGACGATGCCGGGCTTTCCGAGGCACTTGGCGTGAATCACCTCCGCTTTTGCCTGATCCCAAATCCGCTCGGCACGCAGCGCTTCATCAGCCTCTTTGCCCCCGGATCTCGAGAAACCCTCATCCAGCCAACGCCCCGCATACTCGCCAGCGGCGCACTGGAACGTGGCGTGCAATTCCCAGTAACCACGCGGGATGAACTTGCGAATCTTCTCCTCGCGATCGACCAGAAGCGTGAGCGTCGGCGTCTGCACGCGGCCGACGGTGGTCTTGTTGAACCCGCCGCCCTTCGAGTTGAACGCGGTCATCGCCCGCGTACCGTTGATTCCCACCAGCCAGTCAGCCTCGCTGCGGCAAGTGGCGGCATCGGCCAGCGGGCGCATCGCCTCGTCGCTCCGCAGTCGCTCGAAACCGCCGCGGATCGCCGCGGGCGTCATTGATTGCAGCCAAAGCCGCTGGATCGGCTGCTTCGCTTTGGTGTAACGGACGACGTTGCGGAAAATCAACTCGCCCTCGCGCCCGGCGTCGCAAGCATTGATAAGCGCGTCCACATCCTTTCGCTTGATCAGCTTCTGGAGCGTCCGCAGTTTCGACGCACTGCGCTCGATCGGGTTGAGGTCGAAGTGCGGCGGGATTACCGGCAGATTGGCGAGCGACCACTTACCCTTCTTCGCCTCGAACTCCTCCGGACAGGCGATCTCCACCAAATGGCCCACGGCAGAAGCGACCACGAACCGGTCACTCTCGTGATAGTCGTCGTGCTTCTTGAAACCACCGAGCGCCTTGGCGATGTCGCCGGCGACGGACGGTTTCTCAGCGATGATGAGGACCTTTCCCATAGACGTAACGGCAGCTTGTAACGCCGCCGCGATTTCATTTGCAACCGTCTTTTTGATAAACCGTAAAACAACCGGAGCGTCCACCGCGCCGTTTCGAGTGCGAAAAACCTGCTCGAAAGACGGCGGCCGCACCGCCCCAATTCAGTGTTTCCGCCTCTCCCTCTTTCCGCAATACTCCGCGCGATGGGCAACGCGTATTACGCCCCGGACGCCACGCGCGCGACGAAGGTCAGCGCGCTCTTCGCGCGCATCGCGCCGCGCTACGACCTTATCAACGACCTGCAAAGCTTCGGCCTGCACCGGTTGTGGAAACGCCGACTCGTGCGCCTCGCTGCCGCGCGGCCCGGCCTCCATGCGCTCGACCTCTGCTGCGGCACCGGCGACGTCGCCTTCGCGCTCGCCCGTGCGGGCGCAGGGGTCACCGGCCTCGATTTCAGCGAGGAAATGCTTGCCATGGCGAAACAGCGCAAGCCATCCGCCGGCACCGGACAAGTCGAATTCCTCCACGGCGACGCGCTACAGACGCCGTTCCCCGATGCGCACTTTGATGTCGTCACCATCAGCTATGGCCTGCGGAACCTCGCCGACTTCACCGGCGGCCTTCGCGAGATGCACCGCGTGACGCGCCCCGGCGGGCGGCTCGTCATCCTCGATTTCGGCAAGCCGCCCAACCGCCTCTGGCGCTCTCTCTATTTTGGTTACCTGCGTTTCGCCGTGCCGGTTTTCGGTCGCATCTTTTGCGGCGACGCCGCGGCCTACGCCTACATTCTCGAGTCACTCCAGCATTACCCAGCGCAAGAAGGCGTGGCGACGGCGTTGCGTGAATTGGGGTGCGCGAATGTGGGCGTGACCCATCTGCTCGGTGGCGCGATGAGCCTCAACTACGCCGAGAAGGCGCGCTAAAGCTATCTCGCCGAAGCCAACTCTTCCATCAACCGCAGCGCAGCAGCCTCAGCCAATTCGGTCAACTTGAAGTGCCGCAGCAGACGCGCCGCCTCGGCATCCGCACCGAATAATTCCCCGACGCTGACCTGCGCCAGCAGCCGGCCATCCGCCAGCCGCACCGCTGCCAACTGCAGTTCCGGCACGAGATGCACGCGATCGCCCGACACCTCGCGCACGACCAACCGCCGCGTCGCGGCGAGCACTTCGATCGCGATCTCCGCCGGTTCAGCGCTGGTTTCCTTCTCCAATACACGCCCGCCAGCCTGTTGGAATAAGCGCGTGAAAAGCGGCGGCAACTCGCGCACCTCGGCCGGCGGCTCTTCTTGCTTCACCGGATCGGGTGCGGCGGGCGCGTTCGGATTGGTCAGCGTGCGGGGCTGCGGATTGACGCGGATGAGCAGACGCGGCTGGCCGAGTTTCGTGTAAGCCGCTTGGAACCGCTCCGTCACGGCCCGTGCCGCGCTCGGACTGACGAGCGGCACGAGAATCAGCGCGGGCTTGTCCGTGTACACAAACGTCTCCTTCGGAGCGGACGGTGCGGGCGCGATGAAGATGGGGTTCGGCTTTGAAGCGGGCAACGGTTCCAACGGCGCAGCGCATGCCGCGATCGCGGTGAGGCTGAGTTGGGCGAGCAACCGTTTCATTTCCGACACGCCACTCAACGCGCGAGGCGCACGCGGATGGTGTAGCGCTGCGCCTTGTCGTTGAGCGAGGTGAACGTGGAAGTCTCCTGCGCGTTCTCGGTGAGAATGAGCGTCTGGAACGGCGTCTCGTCGCCGGTGGAAAATCCGTTGGCATCTTTGAAGACGCAGTTGATCTGGACTTGGATGCGCTTGTTCTCGCGGTTGCGCACATTCGCGCTCACCTCGAGGCGGCCATCCGCCAATCGCCGCTCCTGCAGGCCGGAACAGGTGACGGCCGATTGCGTGAGACTGTCGAGTAGCACGAACTTCTCGCGGTTCTCAATGTCGTGGCGAGAGGTATTGGCAGGCCCATAAGCGCCGCCGACACAACCGGCGAGCAGTGCGGCGGCGGACGTGGCGAGGGCGAGGAGCGTGGTTTTCATGGCGGTTCGTTTCATTGGTCGGAGATGAATAACACTGTGTCGCGATCAGCGCGCACCTCGAAGGTGAGCGTGCGGGAGAGTTTCGGCAAGGGCTTCCCATCGCGGTCGAGGAACTCGATGGCGACAACCTGCGGACCGGGGGGCAGACGGAACGCAGCGAACGCGAGGTGCTGCGGCAGGTTGTTCCATGTGCGCGTGTCGGCCATCGCCTCGGCGGTGTTGCTCACGGCGCCGGCGGCGATGCCCGCGCCGATGAGCGGCAGGGCGGCTCCGCGCGTCTCCTTCGGTCCAGCCAGAACCGCGCCGGCCAGCGGCGCAACGGTTGCAATCGCATCCAGCGGCTTCTTCAACGAACCTTTGTCAGCGAGAATGTCGTCCATCAAACGCCCGCCGCGCGTGGTGGCTTGGAAGGTCAGATCATCGAGCGCCTTCGCCTCGACCATCTGCTCACCCATCTTGAACCGCGCCGCGAACACCGGCGAGTAACCGGCGTGATACTGGAGTCGCTCGCCGTATTTGCCGCCGCCGTACTTGAGCGGGCCGAAGCCGAATTGGGTAAACACCAGCACGTTGGCCGAGGCGACGTAGTCGGGCAACGCGTTGGTCTTGGCGGAAGCCCGCGCGCGCCGGAGCATGTCGCCGCCATCACCGAGCAGCTTCGTCGTGGCGAGGCCGTCGAGGTAATCGAGCAGCACGAAGTCGCTGGCGAACGATTTGTCCTTCGCATCGCCGTCGATGAGCTGCGCGCTCTTGAAACAGGCGCGGGCGTTGTCCGGCTCGCCATCCATCCAGTAGAGCAGGCCGCGATAGAAATAAGCCATCGCTTGCTCATACGATTCGCCAACGTAAATCTTCTGCGCCTCGTTGCCGAAAAGGCTGCGAGCCTTGATCGTCCGCTCGTCGGCAGTGAGGATGGCGCCGACGGTCGGCAGGCATTCATCGAGAAGCTGACGGGCTTCGGCGAAGCGTCCCGATTTCATCGCCACCAGCGCGACACGGTAACGCCAGAGAATCTTGTCCCGATTGGGTGCGGCGGCGATGAGTTTCTTGCCTTCCGCGACCAAGTCATTACTGGCCACCGGCGCCTTCTTGATCTCCGGCGCCGCGCAACCAACCGCGAACAGCGCGACTGCGACGAGCTGGCAGACCTTGTTCATGGCCGGCGAGGGCGGTGTTCAGCGATAAACTGCGTCGCTCTGCCCCTGTTTCTTGATCTCCGCGAAGTCCTCCCAGAGGATCGCGCTGGTGCGCGGATCGATGAGCTGGAAGGTATAAAGGACGTAGTCGCTCGCGCCGGTGTTGCTCCGGGTGGAGATGCCCTGCAGCTTGCCGGTGAGGATGAAATCCGCGCCCTTGAACTCGACCGGCGCGTTCGGCGTGCCGCCGGTGACCTTGCCGGTCTGTTTAAGATCACGCTCCTTCTCCAGAGCGTCCATCCGATCGCGCGCGAGGAACGTCACCTTGCCGCCGGCCTTTGTATTAAGCGCCACGCGGATGCGGGTAAGAAATATTTCTTTGTTAATCGGGAAACGCGTCTCGTTGACCACCGGTTCAAGGACGATGTTGGGTTTGCCCTGCGCGTTGGCGATCTGCGTTGTGGCGAGGATGCTGCGGGCCATCTTATCCGCCACCGCCACGAGATCCTGCGATTCGATGCCGGTGCCAGCCACGAAGCCGCGTTCGTCGGCCTTCATCTCGGTGACATTGACGCCGTGGGGGTTCATCCCCGTCGTGCCGCAGCCCGCCGTGAGCGCGGCCAGCAATGCGACGGCAGTGGCAGTGGTGCAGGTGGTTCGAATCATCATTCAGCCTTTCCTTCGCCGCGCTTCTTCAGCGCGATTGATACCGTTCTCGATGTGGGGCAGACTACGATACTGGAAGATTCGACGCCAGTAGAAATTGGAGATTCACCGCACGGCCGACGTTTCTTGGGTGTAAACAGAACACGCCATCATCAGATGGGTGTGAAGATTGTGAAATATAATGCTTGTACTAATTTCATCCGCTTTCATTATCGCCACCCCAACATGAAAACTGACGCCCTCAAACAATACATCCACCTCCGCGAAGCCCTCCTGAAGGAAAAGTCCTCCCTCGAGGCGCGCCTCGCCCAGATCCACAAAGCCCTCGGCGGTGGCGGCAGCTCCGTCACCAAAGCCGCCGCACCCAAGCCGGCTGTCGCGGCCAAAGGCCCCAACCGCAAGCGCGCGAAGAATAAGCTCTCGCTCAAGGATGCCGTGAGCCATGCCATCGAAGGCAAAGAACTCACCAAGCCTGAGATTCTTGATGCCATCAAGGCGACTGGCTATAAGTTCGCCACCAAGGATCCAATCAACTCGCTCAACGCTCTGCTTTATAGCGGCAAGGTGTTCAAGAAAGTCGGCGACGGCAAGTTCGGTCTGGCGAAGTAATCTATTTCTCCCCTTCAACGAACCGGCGGCAATCAGCCGCCGGTTTTTATTTGCAGCGGTCGAACGAAAACCGCGTTGCGCCGCAGCGCGAGCCCCCGTTAAGATGTTCCTCTTGATGTTATGTTAGCAAAACGCGTCATCCCCTGTCTCGACGTCCACGGCGGACAAGTCACCCGTGGCGTGCAGTTCGGCCGCGCCGAGGCGGGCGAATTGCGCAACGTGGGCGACCCCGTCGCGCTCGCTCTGCGCTACAACGAACAGGGCGCCGACGAGATGGTCTTCTTCGACATCACCGCCAGCGCGCACGGTCGCGCCAGCATGATTGATGTCATCGAGCGCGCAGCCGACCAATGCTTCATGCCGCTCACCGTCGGCGGCGGCATTCGCACCGTGGACGACATGCAGACGATGCTGCGCGCCGGCGCCGACAAGGTCAGCATCAACTCCAGCGCGCTGGCCACGCCCGACCTCATCCGCGCCGGTGCCGAGAA
>SIAT01000116.1 GCA_009691645.1 Pedosphaera sp.
GCGCCGTTGTGGCCGTTCGACTGCCACTCGATGATAACCCGGCGCGAAGCGGGATCAATGCGGCCGGATTCGCGATCCAGCGTATAACGCAGCACCCGGCTGTTGAAATCGTGCCGCCCTTCGCCGAAACGACCATTTGCCCCGAGATAGAGATAGCCGTTCTCCGTAAACTTCGGATGGAAACAGACGTCGTAGATCGACTCGTCGAAATTCAACAATACCTCGAGTTCCGCGCCCTCAGTCTGCTGCTGGAACCGACTCAGCCGGGCCGTGCGCACCGACGCGTAACCATTGCACTCAATGAGCAAAAAACTACTCCGCCCCGGTTCAACCGCGATCATGATCGGCTGTTGCGCCTTCAATCCGGTTAGCGCCGGGACGGTCAAGAACGGCCGAGGCGGTTCCGGCGACCCCACCAGCCCCGATCCATCCCATGGCACCCGGGTCGCGGTGACCGCATCATGCGGGCCGATGAACTTCAGCGGCACATAGTCTTCATAGTGATTGAAGCTCGGGACGGTCAGCGGCGCGTTCGACGACAACGCGACGGTTCCCAATCCTATCGAATAATCATAGCGACACAACGCGTGTTGCCACACCTCGCCGGGAGCCGGACGGCCACCGGTGGAGAGAAAGTCGCGCCACGGAATGCGGCCCTCGACGGTCCATCCTTTGTCGATGTCCGCCCCATGGTTGAGCGTCCCGTGCACCCGCACCGCCGATTCGAGATGGAAATCGCGGTCCGACTTGTAACGTTTGTAACCGCCGGAGTCGCGGGAAGGCAGGAACATGTCGAGCTTCCCATTCGCCGCATTGACCTCGAACTCGTAATAACCCGGTTTGTCTACCGCCGGCTTAAGGAACAGCTCGAACACATCGCACGTCCAGATCGCGCCGTCGTGCTCGGTGACATTCGCGAACACATCGGCGTCCTCCATTTCCGCGCAAAAGTAGAGATATTCGCGATCCCAAAGCAGGCGCGCTTTGATGGCAGTCGGTGGCCTCCGCCGGCCATCGGGGAGCCAAGCCGATTGAAACTCGGTAACGACCTGGGCGTTCGCCCACGCGGCGTCGTCAAGTTTTCCATCAATTACTGGCGGTGACGCGGCCCAGCGGCATTCGAAATTTGGCCGAGCGGTCAATGTCCCTTCAGCAGCGGAGCTACGTTTGACGAAAAAGGACGCGAAAGCCAGGGCTAGAAGGGTCGATTTCATACATTAGGCGGCTTTCCATTCGCTCGCATGTCGCGCGAAGGCTGGCGCGGCTTTGACGAGTGCCTCGCGAATGTCTTTCTCGGAATGCGCGAGACTGATGAACCACAGGCCGCGCTCGATGGCGCGCACGCCGTGATCGAGCAGGCAGCGCCGCAGATGCGCCCAGCGCGCGGAATCCTGTCGGCTCACATAGTCGCGGTAGTCATTGATTGGGCCTTCGGCAGCGCCGGGCTTGAGCAGGACGGCATGGAAGGCTGGCCCTGGACCCTGCGGACGGAGTGGAATGCCGTGCTGGCCCGCCGAGTCACGCAGCCCCATCATCAATTGCTGCCCGAGCATCGTGACGACGCGCGGATGCTGATCCCCGAGCGATCTCACGCGATCGAGGCACCACTTGCTGGCGGCGAGACAGAGCGGATTGCCATTGAGCGTACCCGCGTGGACGACGGTGCCCTCAATGATTTTCCGCATCGCTGCTTCCTTGCCTGCCAGTGCCGCAAACGGCAGACCACCGCCGACGGCTTTGCCGAGGATGGTCAGATCCGGGACGAAGCCGAGCGACTGTTGTGCGCCGCCGGGAGCGACGCGAAAGCCGGTGATCGTTTCATCGGCAATCATGAGCATGCCGTCGCTGTCGCAAAGTTCGCGGATCTTCTCGATCATGCCGGTCACTGGCTCCATGCAGCAGGTGTTGCACATGATTGGTTCAAAAATGATCGCCGCGATCTGACCTTTGAACTCAGCGACTTTACGCCGCAGGTGCTCGGGATCATTCCAGCGGGCTACGACGAAAGTATCGAGCACCTCCGGAATCACGCCCTGGCTGGGATGCAGGCGAGCCGGATGTTCCGAATCACCCCAGCGGTCCGGCGGCGGTGCAAAACCCACGAGCCCCTCATCCGCCCAGCCATGATAGGCTCCCTCAAATTTCAGAACAAGCGGCCGCCCGGTGTGAGCACGCGCGAGCCGCAGCGCCGAGAGCACGACTTCCGTGGCCGAGTTGTTAAAGCGCACGCGCTCGGCCCCAGGTACCATGGCTTGTATCCGTTCGGCCACCTCGATCTCCAGTTCGCACTGCGCCGCCCAATGCGTGCCGAGTTTCGCCTGCTCGGCGATGGCCTCCGCCATGCCCGCTGGTGCATGCCCGTAGAGCAGCGCGCCTTGGCCGATCTGGAAGTCGATGTATTCATTGCCATCCACATCCCATACGCGTGAGCCGGAGCCGTGAGAGAAGTAGAGCGGTACCGGCTGCTCCATCTTGCGGATGCCGCTGTTCACGCCAGCGGCGATGGACTTTACGGCCCGCTCGTAAAGGCGGCGTGATGCGGTGTAACGGTCATTCATGACGGGATGCAGAAAATGGGCTAGACTACTTCCGTCGCACAGCGACCGCTTCGACTTCGTATTTCAAATCGGGCGGCAGGCAGTCGGTGATGGTCGTGCGGGCGGGCGCGGGCTGTGGGAAGTATTCGCGGTAAAGCTGATTGTAGAGCGGCAGGTTGGCGGCATCGCGGACGTAGTTTCGCGTTTGCACGACGTGCGCGAGATCGCTGCCAGCGGCCTCCAGCACGAGGCGCACGTTTTCCATGCTGCGGCGGAACTCGGCTTCAAACGTGTCGGTGATGATGTTGCCCGCTTTGTCTACCGAGGCCTGGCCGGAGACGAAGATGAAGTCGCCAACAACGACGCACGGGCTGAAAGGCAGGTGCGACGTGGGTGTGTCTTTGAGTTGCGGATAGGAGACGAGTGGGTGGTTCATGGTAGGTTAAGGTGAGGGTTCATCGGCGATGAGTTTCTTCGTGGCGTCCATCGGCAGCACGATGAGACCGGCGAGGACGAAGGCTCCGGCGAGCGTGAAGAAGACGATCGTCTTGCCATCGCCGCCGCCGAGTTTCATCAGCCACGGGATGAGCATGGCACCGGCGCTGGCGCCGAAGTTGCCCCACATATTTCCCCAGCCACCGGCGGCGGCGGTGGCGCGTCCGCCGACATCGCCCATGAAGGCCCAGAGCGCGGGATTGGCCAAGTCGGTGCAAAAAGAAACGACCGCGCAGCAGGCGACGAGCGTCCAGGTTGATTCGACAAACGGACAGCACACATAGGCAGCCGCGCAGACGAACATGGAGCTGGTCATCGGCAGCAGGCGACCCCAGCGCAGGCCGAAACGCCGCGTGGCCCAGTCGCAGTAGTAGCCGCCCGCGATTTGGCCGAGCATGCCAAAGGCGAGGACGTAGGTGAGCATCTTGCCGCCTTCGATTTCGCCCACGCCGCGCTCTCTTACGAGGTAAGTCGGCAGCCACGTGACGAGGAATCCCCAGCCGATGTTTTGCAGCATCTGCGCGGCGGAGTTGCACCACAGGCTGCGGCTCTTAATGAACGCCCACAGCGCGCACTTGAGTTCGCGAGCACTCAATGACTTTTCGCCCTGCGGTCTGCCGATCAACTCCAACTCCGCCGCGTTGACCTGCGGATGCTCATGCGGATTCGAGCGCACCATTTTCCAAAAGATCGCCGCGATGACGAGACCGATCGCTGCATCGATCCACAGTGAGGCGCGCCAATTACCCATCTTCACGATGAGCCAGATCGTGAGGAATGGAGCCAGCGTGCCACCGATGCGACCACCGAGCGCGACCATGCCGCTGGCGGTCGCGCGACCGGTGAGCGGAATCCATTTGCGAATCAACGCCATCGAAGTCGGATAAGCTCCGGCCTCTGCCACGCCGCACAGTAATCGCGCGACGAGCAACCCCACGAAGCCCGTCACAAAGCCCGTCATCGCCGTGAACAGCGACCACAGCACGATGTAGATCGTCAGCATGGGCCGCGCACCAAAACGATCACTGGCCCAGCCAGCGGGCACCTGAAACAGCGCATATGTGAAAAAGAACGAGCCCAAAATGCGCCCGATTTGTTCTTCCGTGAGCTTGAGATCATTGTTGAATGACACCGACTTCACGATCTCGCCCATGCAGATGCGGTCGAGATACAGGATGAACGCCATCAGCATCGTCACGCCAATGATGCGGTGGCGGATGTTTGTGGGGGAACCGGGATACTTCATAGGTGGGTGCGCGGAGATTTATCGGCTGGCGACATCGAGCAAAGCCTGACGCGGGATGCGCCAGATAGCGGCGCTGCGGTGCTTTTTTTGATCCTCGCCGCCGAGGCAGTAAACAAAGCCGCCGATCCGGAGGAGCGTGGTCATGGCGCGAAAGGGGAGCGCCTTCGTCGTACGAAATCTACCGGACTCGACATCGAAAAGAAAAGCTTCAGCGGTGAATTCTTCCACGTCGTTTTTGTAGCCACCCGCGATGTAGATATGGCGTTCATCCAGCGCCACGGCGGCGCAGCCACGCACGGGGAAAGGATAGGGTGCGAGGGCTTCCCAGCGCTCGCTTTTCTTTGTCCAAGTGAAAGTGCTCTGGAGATTGGCCACGGCATTGGCCGCGGCATCCCAACGCGCTCCACCGAAGACGAAGACGCGCCCGCCACAGGTTGCGGCAGCGCCGGAGCTGAAGCTGGGCACGGGGAGGTCGGCGAGGCGGCGCATCTTGCCCGTGCGGGTGTCGATCGCGTAGCAGGCGTTCGTCATCGTGGTGACCTGGGCCTGCTCGCGTGAACCGCCGATGATCCACAGTTCGGAACCGAGCAACGCGCTGGCAGAGGAGACAGTCTGCGGTGTGTCGCTGGCCATCGTCTGCACCGTGAAGTCGCGTCCGATCTGCGAGAGGGATGCGTGGGGCTTTTCACCGCCGCTGCCGCCGGTAAAATAGAGTCGCCCATCGCTCGTGCCAGACGCGGCGTAGGCACACGGCACGGTAAGGCGTCCTGCTTCGCGCCACGCCTTGCGGCTAGTTTCAAAAACAAAGATGCCGTCGAGCCAGTGCTTCGTACCGTCCCTCCAGTTCGTCCCACCGGCAATGACCAGATCTTCGCCGAGAGCGCCGCCAATGAAGCCGCCATTGGCTTCCGGCAGCGGTGGCATTGGCTCCCATTCTGCGGCGAGCGCTGGCGAGGTGGTGCTCATAAATGGGATGGCGAGAAACATGGCCAAAAGTTTCATCGCTGGTGCTGCGCGCTCGCGTTTCATCATGACAAGGTGTTGGCCGACGCGACGCGCGGTGCGTTTGGTTTTACCCCCATCAGCAGCACCGCGCAGCCGAGCAGTCCTGCGGCAGCGACGGTGAAGAGCAGGCTTACATTGACCTGGGCATCACGCATCGCGCCTCCGAGCTCGTTGCAGAGCCATACGGCTGAAGCACCTGACAGACCTGCCATCTCGATAATCCGAGGATCGTTGAGGTTAAATTTGAGCGTGCAGGGATTCAGGCCGGCTCGCAGTTCTCGTAGCAGTCTAGAAGGACGGGGTGTCATGGTGTTGGAGTTGGAGAGACGGGAGTGTTTTTTTTGGCGGCGGCCTGGGAGTGGAAATTGGAACCAACCGCGACTGCGGTGATCGCCCTGTCGCCCTCGTTCCCTGCGTCAGGGTTTCCCGTTTTTGGCTGCCTCAAGTCGTGCCTTCTCCTCCGTCTCACGTTTGGCGACGTCCTTCGGAAGTTTGGAGAAGGAGGCAAAAACGTCGCCGACGACACGATCGGCGAGCACGCCGAGTTGCTTCAATATGATCGGCTCGGCCTCCGGT